>JAISUO010000023.1 GCA_031272035.1 Synergistaceae bacterium | reverse complement strand
GCAAACCACTGTTCACCGTAATCATCTATTTTTTGCGTCAGCGAGTCCCTGATTTCGAGCATACGATCATCCCCTGAATGGCAGTATGGTATAACACAATTATTCAGATGTTACCACAATTATAAATCGCAGTCTCATTGTTTCCACATCTCCGACAATTTTCCGTCAGGCTTTTTCGTAAAGGTGGTGGGTGTCAGGGCATTTTGTATCTATAAGGGACGATATTGTATGAAATCAGGCGGGCGGCCAAAAGCCGCCCTGTTTGAGTTTTTTATGGTCTCCCCTTCGCCGCGCGAAACCTTCGGTCCACATGCGGGGCCCGCGGCCCGGGTGAAATCACCAGTCGCGCGGAGTGAAGCCCTCGGGGACGTCGATCTCTACCGTGTCGCCGGTCTGGACGATGACGTAAAAGCCCGCTTTCAGCGCGGCGGTTTTCACGCCAGAAGGCATGATCGCTCCGGCGAGAGCGCCGTAAATCTTCCTCTTGTCTCCCACGTTGTCTTTGTACTTCCGGAGAACATTCAGCCGCTGTTTGTGCTCTTTGACGTCGCTTCCCGCCGGCCTGGACTTAACCTCCACGGCAACGACGCTTTCGCCGTTTTCCAGAAGGATGTCGATCTCAGCGGCGAACTGCCCCTTTTCATCATTGATCTTGAAAGAGCTGGCGCAACCGTTGAAGTGGAAGCCCAGGGCGTTGAACTTCTCCTCAATGTTGGGCGCGACCAGGTGCTCGGCCAACTCCCCGAAGCGATTGCCCAGGTCGCCCATGTTCTTCGACAGCTCTTTGACCGTCCGCTCAAGTTCCTCATTCCGCTTCTTCTGCTCTTCCGAGTTTTTCCGCACTATCCGGGCCGTTTCCTGCAACTGGCGGTCCGTTTCCCGCAGCTGGCGGTCCGTTTCCAGGGACATCGCCCATACTTTCTCGAAGGTCAGGCCCATCTGCGGTTCTTTCGGTTGTGTCGTCGCTTCCATGCCGATCACCCTCCCTTTATGACAAAGTATAACATGGCTGAAATTTATCACGGACGTCACGGCTCAATGAGACAACCCCTCGTCCCGTAAAACTCCCTGCAATTCAACCCGCCGATGCGGTGTACTATTGAGCAAAGTTTTTATTTCAAATCTGACAAAATAGCTTTATAATGTAGAGAATCTACATGTTCGACCAGGGCCTCGACAGGCAAGCCGCGACTTAGGCAAAACAAATTTTGGAAGACCGGAGGAAAATTGTGATGAGAAAAATAGTGGGTGCGATTTGCGTTCTGGTTCTTTTGTCGGCGTCTTCGGCCTGCGCTCAGGGGAAAATTGTGAGCACAGAAAAAGCCCCCAAGGCAATAGGGCCCTACAGCCAGGCGGTTTGGGCGGGAAACCTTTTGTTTCTTTCGGGACAAATCGGACTCGTTCCGGAAACGGGCAAACTGATTGAAGGGGGAACTCTCGCCCAGGCGGAGCAGATATTCAAAAACATTGAGGCAATTCTCACGTCACAGGGACTTGGCTTCAAAGATTTGGTCAAAGTCAGTGTTTTTGGGCTGGATATCAAAGAATTCGCTGAAGTCAACAAGCTCTATGCGACTTTCTTCCCTGAAAATCCGCCAGCGCGTTCTTTCGTTCAGGTCGGGGCTCTTCCCGGCGGGGCGGCCATCGAAATTGAAGTCATAGCGTACAGGGAATAACAAACCGCAGCCTGGTCGAACGCTTTATGACTGCTCCCTCCTCGAATACGTTACTGATTTCATATGGACAGGGGCGGAACTCGCTCCTTCCTCCCCGCCTCCCCATCCCCATTCTCAATTCTCCATTTCCCTGTTTTTCCAAATGGCTCCAGGGCTTGGGGCCGCTTTCTGTTTATATATTCTTCATCAGACCTTTTACTTCAAATTTGTATGACAATTTTTTCGACAAAGAGGGTTTAAACGCCCGGTGCGTCCGCCTGAAACTGCCGAGTTGTTTTTTCAGGACGTCGAAGGGAAGAGGTTCGCTGAAGAAATAGCCCTGGATGTAGTCCACTCCCTTATTTCTGAGGATTTCGAACTGCTTCTGATTTTCGATCCCCTCGGCGATCAGCATCATGCCGTTCGTATGAGCCACCTCGGAAATGACCTGAAAGAAATACTGCGTGCTGTTCTCCTGTTCGATGTTCAGGACAAAATCGCGCTCCGTTTTCAGAAATGTGACCGGCAGATTTTTCAGGCTGTTAAAGGAGGAGTATCCCGTTCCAAAGTCGTCCACCGCAATTCTGACGCCGTTTTGCCGCAGTTTCTCGATCTGGGAAAGCGTAAAGAGGGTAAAGGAAACCTCGCTGCTCTCGGTGATTTCCAGGTTCAGCCGGTCGCAGGGATATTCATGCCGGTCCACCGTTTCCAGAACCTGGTTCGCGAACGTCTCATCCATCAACTGCAAAGGAGAGACGTTCACCGACAGGAAAAAACCGTCAATCGCGTCGAGTTTCAGGTTTTTGCATCGCTCCACGGCCGTTTCCAGAATCCACCTTCCCATGGTTCCGATCAGCCCCAGATGCTCCGCCTCGGGAATGAACACCCCCGGCGAGACGCGGCCCCTTTCGGGACAGGTCCAGCGGCAGAGCGCCTCAAGTCCCTTCCAGGTTCCCGACGCCAGTTCCACGATGGGCTGAAAAACCAGGTCGAAGCCGGACATCTCCTGCCTGACGCAGTTCCGGAGGTCCAGCCCAAGGCGGATGTTTTCCCTCTGCTGCCGGTCCATATCCGCATCGTACACGATGATGGCTCTGTTTTCGTGAGCTGTGGTTCTGTTTTTGTGAGCCGAGGAAAGCGTCCGGCGAATCAGACCGGCGACCTCGTCCCGAAGGATATTCTCCCGTGTGACGAAAATGATGGAGACCACCGCATCGCAGATGAAGGAAAATTCCTCTCCGTCAAAACTCAGAACCCAGGGCTGGGTGAACCGATTCGAGATCGCCTCCGCCACCCGTCGTGTTTCCTCTCCGCTGCGACTTCGCAAAAGCAGGCAAAATTCGTAACCTTCAATCCGATACAGCGGATCTCTCCCGAAATTCTGTTCGGAGTACCAGTTCAGAATGCTGCGGAGCAGTTCATTGCAGGTATTTCGGCTGTAAACGTCATCGAATTGATGGACGGCCGAGAGATCGAAGCAAATGAGGCTGACCTTTTCCTCCGCCTCGGGAGGGCGCTCGGGATGGGGCTGGGAACGAAAGTCGAAATGGGATTCAAAAACGTTCATCTCCTGGTGTTCGTGCATATTCTGCTTCAAAACGTCGCGAAGGTCCCACAGCAGTCGATGTTCGTTGGGCAGGGAGGTCTGGAGATCGTAATAGGCCAGACGCGAAAGTTTTTCCTGCATCGCGTATTCCTGAGTCACGTCCGTCTGGGTCACCATATGAGCCAGACGACCGTCCTCCCAATAGATCGCCTGGTGGGTGCAGCGCAGCCATGTGCCGCTCCGCTCTTCGCAGTGAGTTTCCACAAAGGGCGACGAAGGTTCCCCGTGTACGTTCAGCAGCCGGTGTCTGGGACAGAATGCGCAGAACGTATCGCCAAACATTCCGCTGTTGGTGTTGCATATCGACCAGCACCTGCTGCCGATGATTTTTTCCGTGGGCTGGCCCATGCGGCTGCTCCAGGCGTGATTGGCCATCAACACTTCGCCGGTGTAGAAATCGCTGACGTACATCGCCGCTTCACCGAAGTCAATAAACTTTCGCAGCATCCGGTTCGTCATATTCACCTGCTCCGTGAGGTTTTCGAGAGTCTTTTCTCTCTCGCGCAGTTTTATGTTGACCGTGGCAAGCCAGCTTATGGTGGTCTTAATTGTCTCCCCAAAGTTCAAAACGGTTTGAAAATCTCTCCCGGGGCCGCGGGATGCAGGGGTTTCCTCTTTTATTTTTTCGGGTTCCGCAGAGGTTTTACTCTTTTTTCGATTTTTTTCGCCGTGAATTTCCTCCACGATGAGGGCTCCCATGCAGATGTCGTTCAGCACAATGGGCATCAGCGCTATCCGTTTTCCCGTGCGGGGACAGGTGACGGTCGTCATTTCGCTGTTTTTCTGAACGGGCTCCAGGCTGTCCGCCAGGCTTTGCTGGCACAGTTTGGCCCTGATGTGCTGTTCACACACACTGTTCTGCCCACTGGGCGCGGTGAGAGCGTTTCCCTCATGGTCAACGATAAACAGCGCCACATTCATCATTTCAGCAAAGGAATCCTGGAGCTGCTGAATTTTGCCAAAATCAATAAAATCTGCGAGTTTAACAGCATTGTTCATGGTATTCATGGGTATCTGCATCCCTCCTTCTCCCTGCGCAGTATAGCTCTGAAATCCAAAAGGACAGTACCCGCAGGGTACCTCCCTCCCGACGATGCGATTTACATAGAATACGGAGCGTCAGACAGGCAGAAAACGCAGGTAAAGGGGAATGCCGCGAAATATAATCACGATATACCGAGGAGAGAGGAGAGCCGGAGAGGGAGGCAACCGCAATGAAAAGGCGCAGAAATCATCTTCCTTTAAGATGTGGTCTGCTTCGGCGTCCCCGAATTGACGGACTTCTGCAACAGGGACTCAACAATTCTCTGGTAACGCTGATCGCCGGTCCAGGTTATGGAAAAACTCAGGCCGTGACGGCATGGGCGAAAAGCATACCCCAGAAGCTGATCTGGTTTGATTTTCTCCGACTCGACAACAACGTCGAACGCTTTTGGGAGAAATTCCTTCACTCTCTGAAAAAAGAGCTGTTCGACCCGCCCCCTCAGGAACCGGAGTTTTCCCCGGAATTTCCCAGCCTGTTCGATAAATTCGACGCGTTTCTGGAATTTTTTTCGAAGGGCCTCTACCAGGGAAAACAGACCGTCATGATTGTAGATAACTATCAAAATATCGAGAACCAAGGTATCCGCAATTTTTTCACGAGCCTCATCGAGGCGGAACTGGAAAATTTTTGTCTGATGCTGGTGAGCAGCTCTCAGGACGATCTGTACGAACTCAGCGCGAGAAAAATCAAAAACAGCCTCGGGCACTTTTCCCTCACCACGGAGGACATGAAGTTCACGGCATCGGAAGTTCGGGAATTTTTCGGCCTCAACGACATCACCCTGTCCAATTTCGAACTCGAACAGCTCCTGGAGAAAACAGAGGGCTGGCCGCTGGCCCTTTATCTCATCCGTCTGCAGTACCGGACGGGCTGCGGAAGCATGGACGCCATCCAGTCCCCCATATCCCTCATCGAGGCCATATTCGAAAGCCGGTATTTTTTGAACTACGACGCGGAGATGCAGAACCTTCTGGTACAACTGTCGCTCCTGCCCGGTTTTTCATTCAGAATCATCAAAAAAATAACGGACGCCGGACAGGCCCAAATTATCGACGAGATGAAGAGCAACATTTTTATCTCACGGGAATTTTTGGACCGTACAGGGCGCTTTCATCACATGTACCAGGACTTTTTGTCCCGCAAGCAATACCGTTTGACCGATGAAGAAAAAACGCGCATTTTTTCGGCGGCCGGGGACTGTTTCATTGAGGACAAAAAACCTTACGAGGCTCTGGCCTGTTACTGGTCATGCCGGCGATACGACGGAATGATGCTGGCTCTGGCGGAGATCCCAAAGGTGCGCCTCAGCATCGCCGACAGCAACTACACTCTGAGCTATCTGGAACGCATTCCCCGGGACTACGCCGAAAGCCATCCCCTCGTGGACCTTTCCAGAGGCTTCATGTACCTCAACAACATGGAGATCGGCCGGGCCGACGAAATTTTTCTGAACCTTCGGGAACGACTCGAATCAGGAAAGAAAAGCGCCGCGAATCGCGCCCTTTTGGGGGAGGTTTACGCCGCTCTATTCGACATCAGCCTGCTTCTCAACGATATGCGCTTCACAGAATACGCCCCAAGGGTTCGTAAATACCTGCCTGACGGCAGCTGGATTCAGGGACAGGCCTTTTTTCTCGAAAACAACGACCTTTTTTTTCTCCCCCCAAACGGCGGGAAGGATTTGCCCGGCATGGTGGACGCCTTTTACAACGCCATACTTTCCGTCGAACGGGCCTTCAACTTTCGCGGGTATGGCTGCGAATGGCTTTTCGCCGCCGAAGCCGCCTACTATTCCGGCAATTTCGAAAGAGTGCGGGAATACGCCTGGTGCGCTCTGTACAAGGCCCAGGAGAAAAATCAGTACGATATAATCTGCAACGCCCGTTACGTCATGGCGAAAGTCGCTCTCTTTTCCGGAAACTACCATGAAGCGGCCTCTCTGATTTCGCAGATCGAGTTCAGTCTGGAGAAGCTCGCCCCAACCGTTTTAACGGAGCTGAAAGAGTGCGCTCAAAGCTGGTTCTACATCAAATTAGGGGACCTGAGCCACGTGGCGCGCTGGGTTTCCAGCTATGACCCCGGACGGTACGACGTGATGCCCGTCAGCAGAGGCCGCAACCGGCTCATCTGCGTATCCTATCTCATGGCGAAGGAGGAGTACCCCAGGGCTCTGGCCCTCATGACGCACATCGAAAATATTTTCAGAGAAAAGCGGCTGTGGATTGTCCAACTGAAGCTTCTGGCGCTGAAAACCGTGGCGCTCTGGCGGAACGGAGAAGAGAAGGAGAGCCTGGACGCCTTCCGGCAGGCCTCCGAAATGGCCTGTAAAAACCACATCGTCACGCCCTTTATCGAGGCGGGCAGCCACATGCGCGCCATCGTCGACGCGGCGCGTTCTTCCGAAAAATATTCCTTAAAATATTCCTTCGACCCTCAATGGCTCGACGAAGTAGACGCGGCGGTCGCCTTTTACACAAAACGTCTCGCGGTATCCATCAGCGAATATAAAAGAGAAAACAAAATTCAGAACCTGTCGGGGGTTCCGCTGACCGATCGTGAACGGGAAATTCTGGATTACCTCTCCCGCGGATACACCAGGGAGGAAATCGGGCAGGTCATCCACATTTCCGTGAACGGCGTCAAAAAACACATCACGGGCATTTTCAACAAACTCGGCGCGGTCAATCGAACGGACGCGTTACGCATAGCCGCCATTCGAGGCGACATTCCCGCCGTTCGCCTGGAGGCCAAAAAATTACTGTAAAAATTCCGGACGTTCGAGTTTTACCGGCCAGGACCGCAAACTACAGGGCGGCCAGCTCTTTTCGGGCGTCAGCCTCAATCTGGTCCCGGTGTCGTTCGACTTCTTCCTCCGCCCGCCGCAGGGCGTCTTCGTTGTACTGAAAGCTCGTCCCGCGCCGGTTGTAGTCCTCGACAATCCCGTTAAAAAATTCAATGGCCGAAGCAGTTCGGCGGGTTTTGAGAAATTCCCGCATGGTTTCGATGCGAATGCGCTCCCGCACGATCCACCTCAGCTGAGGCAGAGAAAGAACGTTGTCGTCTCCAGCCGGAGGTTTTTCGTACTCGTATTCGTTTTCGGGCGCTTCTCGAAGGGGTCTCGCGGAGCGAACGGCCGCAGGCCGCCCCGGGCTTTTTTCTTTTTTATAATATCCCCACGCGGACAGCCCGATAAACGCGGAGATTACCAGAACGAAAACCAACAGGATTCGATAAGGGCGAACCCGGATTCGCCCCGCCTGCCCGGCGCCGGAAGAGGCGGGGCTCTCCAGGCGGGGAAAACCCGTATAGCCGCATGACGGACAGGGTCGCGCGGGATCCGCCACCACATAATGACACCGCGGACATATCGTTACCGGCATATCAACCCTGAGCTCCTCTTTTTGTCCATATCTCCTTTATATCATTCTTATTCCAGTGTTTCCAGCTCTTTCAGCCAGGCTTCGCAGACGGCATCGCTGGGCATACGCCAGTCTCCCCTGGGGGACAGGCTCACGGAACCGATCTTCGGGCCATCGGGAAGGCAGCTTCGTTTGAACTGCTGCGCAAAAAAACGACGGAAAAACTCCCGAAGCCACGTGAGAATCTCCCCGGAGGAATAGCGCCCCTCGAAGGCAGCCGCGGCGAGGGCGTAAATTCGCGCGGGGGAAGAGCCACGGCGAACGACGTGATACAGGAAAAAATCGTGCAGCTCGTAAGGGCCGACGATATTTTCGGTCCGCTGGCTGATGTCGTCTCCCGAGGGCGGCAGAAGTTCGGGACTCACGGGCGTCGCGAGAATATCCGTCAGCACCTCCGTCAGGGAGGGCGTCACCTCCGCCACGTACCCGACGATGTGCCGCACCAGCGTTTTCGGCACGCCGGCGTTCACCCCGTACATGCTCATATGGTCGCCGTTGTAGGTCGTCCAGCCGAGGGCCAGTTCGGACAGGTCCCCCGTCCCCACCACGATGCCCCCCTCGCGGTTCGCCAGGTCCATCAGAGTCAAAGTCCGCACCCGGGCCTGAGCGTTTTCGTAAACCACGTCCCGAACCTCCTCCGAGACGCCGATGTCCCGCAGGTGGGTTCTGACGGACTCGGTGACGTCGATCTCCCTGCACTCCACCCCCAGGGCCTCACAGAGGCGCAGAGCGTTGGATTTCGTGCGCCTGGTCGTACCGAAGCAGGGCATGGTGACCGCGAGAATCTCCGACACCGGACGGCCCAGGCGAAGAAAGGCTCTGGCGGTCACAAGCAGCGCCAGACAGCTGTCCAGCCCTCCCGATATGCCGATGACGGCCGTTCGGGCGCGAATATGATCCAGTCTCTGAGCCAGCCCCGCCACCTGCATATCGAGAATGGCCTCGCAGCGCGCGTTCTTTTCCAAAACGGATTCGGGCACGAAGGGATGAGGCGCGATGGGACGGATCAGGGCGGTTCCCGCGGGACGGAGGTCGATGGAAAAGGGGATGACGGTGTAGCCGGCGCTGTCCGAAGAAAAGGTATTCATCCGCCGACGGTCGTATTCCAGAGCCTGAAGGTCGATCTCCGTCACGGCCCAGCCCTCCCCGAAGGGGGGCGATTCGGCCAGGATTCCGCCGTTTTCGCAGATAAAATCATGTCCCGAAAAAACCACGTCGGTGCTGCTCTCCCCGCGTCCCGCGTCGGCATAGAGGTAGGCGCACACCAGCCGCCCCGACTGAATTGCCGCAAGTTCCTTCCGATACGCAGCCTTGCCGATAACCTCGTCGCTGGCCGAGGGGTTCACGATGACCGTGGCTCCCGCCATCGCGTGAAAACAACTGGGAGGCAGGGGCGTCCAGAGGTCTTCGCAGATTTCCACCGCAAGCCGAAAGGCGGGTTCATACTCACACTGGAACAGGAGCTTCGTGCCGAAGGGAACATCCTCACCGCCAAAGCGGACCGGACGCGTTTCCGAAGGCGCCGCCGTAAAATGCCGCAGCTCGTAAAATTCACTGTAATTGGGAAGATGCGTCTTGGGAACGAACCCGAAAAGTTTTCCCCGGCCGAACACAGCCGCCGCGTTAAAAAGCTTTCCCTCCTGACGCAGGGGCAGTCCCGCCACCACCAGGCAGGCGATATTCCTGCTTTTTTCAATAAGAAGAAGCAGATTTTTCTCCGCCTCCCGAAGCAGCGTTTCCTGCAAAAAAAGATCCCCGCAGGTGTAGCCCGTAAGACAGAGTTCCGGAAGAGCCAGAAGCCCGACCTTTTCCCCTTCCGCCCTCCGGATCAAATCGAAAATCCGCTCCGCGTTGTACGCGGAGTCAGCCGTCCGAATGGCCGGAGTCGCCGCCGCCACCCGGATATACCCCTCAGGAACGCCCGTCATCCGCCTCCGCCCCTTCCGAAGCATTAAAAATTAAACGTAAAAAATTAAACATAAATAGAATGAAAATTGAAACCAACACTGCCCTCAGTATAGCAGAATCCCCTGACAAAGCCGAATTTAGAGCTCAACCATCCTCCTGAAACACTGGAGAAAACTCGTAAAAAACAGAAGCGTTCCAAGACAGAGGCTGACATCCGCCAGGTTGATATAACCGTACAGGACGTAAATCCAGTCGATAACGTAACCATAAAACACCCGATCCAGCAGATTCCCCAGCGCCCCCGCCCAGAGAAGGGGTATTCCCGGCGCCGCCCTCACCCGGGCGTCCTTCAGGCAGAGCAGCAGCAAAAAAAACAGCCCCGTCAGCGCAACGCCTCCGGCGGCTCCGGGAAATTTCGAAAGCAGAGAAAACGCCATTCCCCGGTTGAAGTGGAGCCCCAGGGAAAAATACGCGCCCTCTCCTCCGGAACCGACGGCGAGGCTGGACAGCGCCCAGAGTTTTGTCCCCCGATCCGCCGCCTGAGCCAGAACAAAGACTCCGACTCTTTTCAAAATCCTTCTCTGACTATCGGTCATTGCCTCGAACGCGCGGCACGGGAGAGAAGATCATGTCCCCCATCTCGACCCCCGCGGGATATTCCTCGTCGTCGGGGCCAACTCTGAACTTCGGCGGAAGGGACACGGGAGATGCCTGAAGATTCTCCGCGGGCGTCTCCGGCGCGGGAGGAACGACAAAGGGTCCCGAAAGGTTCGTCCCGAATTTTTCCAAAGCGGCGTGACGGGCGGAAGGGATGAAAGTCAAATCGCTCCACCAGAAATAATCCGTCTCCGGAGAGCTGAAGAAAAGGTATCGGGCATCCTTTTCCGTTCCCGCAGCCACGCGAATATCGGGGAACACCGCCCGCGCGGATTTCTTTTCACCCTCGAAGGACAGGGCTTTCATCCAGACAAAGGGACCGCCCAGCCAGAGCCCTTTGCAATCCTCCTCATAAAGCCCGAAAAGTCCCGCTCTGGCCCTCAGAAAGGGGCGCGCCCGGGAATAATCCGGAACCCTTCGCCCCACCCACCAGGCGTCCTTTGTTCCCACAAGGCGGACATTTTCCCGCAGCGCGGGATCGGACGGCTTTTCCAGCTGACCGGTCAGTTGTTCCAAAGCGGGACAGCGGTTTTCCCCCGTTTTTTCATGATACATCCGCAGGGCCAGGGCCAGGGTGTGCAGATCTCCCATAATCGCCTGAAGCTCCGGTTCCGCCTCAATGACAATTCCCCAGGCCGGAACCGCCGCGATACAAAGCAGCAACGCCGCCGTCAACATTTTTTTTATGCAGTGCAGTCTCCACATCGATAAAATCCTCCTCCGATACGGATCGTTTCTCCGAAAACAGGCATAATCCGCGAACGCGCGCGTCTCCCGTTGCATTTTAGCATGATCTTCGCCCTCTCTGGTTATACGCTCCAAAATGCAGTACAATTTGCAGGAGAGTCACCAGGAGTGGCCCGGGGAGAGAAGGTAAATGAGCGAAGACAGGGAACACGGTTTTTTCTCCCGCAACCTTTTCAGGGTGGATTTGGACAACCTGAGCTGGGGGAGAATTGTTTGGACCATGACTGCGGCGGTACTGGGAGTGTGGCTCTCCTGGGCCTCGCCGGAGATAACGGAGTCCTGCGATCGTCGCATTTACGACCGATTGCTGCGTCATGATCAGTTTGAGTTCGACCGGCCCATGATCCGGATCGTGGCCAACAGTTCTTCCGTTCAGGGAGAGAACGCCGATCTTTCGTGGCCGCGCAGCCTCCACGCCCGTCTTTTGAAACATCTGAAGGGGGCCCGGGCGGTCGTTCTGGACATACCCTTCGAAAATCCATCCTCTCCCGAAGAGGACAACGCGCTGATCCAGGCCGTTCGGGAGCACGGTCACGTCATCGGCCGCGCCCGCCTGCTGATAACGTCCACGGGGATCGCAACGGTCACGCCATTCCCCGCCCTCAGGGAGGCCTTCCGAAAAACGGGAATCGACAATCAGGCGGAAGATCCCGACGGCGTTTATCGAAAAGGGGTATGGGGCGCCGAGGACTCCATGAGGCTCCGCTTTGTCCCTTCACTGGCTCTGACCCTGGCGGAAGAGCTGGATTCCTCCATCACGCCGCTGATGCGGGTTGAACGGCTGCGGATCAACCTGCCCTGGAAGACGCTGCCCCTGGAGCGCACTCCCGACGGGCTGTTTCTGTTTCAGATCAACCATCCCCGCAACACCATCCCCACCTACGATTACGAAGACGTTCTGAACGAAAGGATTCCCGATTCCACGTTCCTGAATGCCCTTGTCATCGTCTCCTTTAAGGAAAACCAGAGGAGAGTCGCGGGAAGGACCGCCTACACGGACATGACGAAAAACGGTTCCATTCTTCCCGTTGGGGGAACGGCGGCTCTTTCGAAGGGCGAATACATCCTGCACACCGCAGCCTCTCTGATGACCTCCTTCGTGATGCAGAGGATATCCCCCGTTGTCCATATTCTGATGACCTTCCTGCTGGTGGGGGCCTCCACGTTACTGGGGTTCGTCCACTTCAAAAAAAGCCTGATCTTTCTGGTGCTTTTCTTTTTATCCTGGCCGGGGGCGGCCATCGCCCTCTTTCTCCAGCTGCACCTGTGGTTCCCGCTGACGGCTCCCTTTCTGGCGTCGGTGGTGGGATACATCGGCAGTCAGGTCGCCATCTCCTGGCGTCTCGACCGGGAGTGGAACGTCCGCGCGCTTTCCATCCGACCCTTGCTGGAGCTGGCCCAGGAAAGCCAGGCGGATTTCGGCGAGGACGTGACTTTCGACGACTATCTGCGCTCCATGTGGAAAGAAATCGAGGAAAAAACCGGCATCGAACTAAAATCCACCCGGGTCAGCGAGCATTTCAGTCTGATACAGAATTATCTGCAGCGCGCCAGCCGTACCTCTCAGAAAGGACAGGAATTTCAGATCATTCACAACGCCTCGGACACGCCCCCCCGCCATCGTATGCTTTTGCCTCTTCCCCTCTGGAAAGATCCGGGCAAGCCGGACGAATCGCCCAGTCGGGAATACGTCATTCTCGGCTGGGACGGAAGAGTTCCGGCGGAGACTCTGAGCAGCCTGGCCGTACTGGTTCTTTTCGCGGCGGTTCATTTTCACGGCGCGGAAGAAAGCCGCCGGCGCAAGAACATGCTGATCAAAACCATCGAAGCCATTATGGTGGCGGTGGAAGCAAAAGACGCCACCACCAGCGAACACTCCCGCCGGGTGGCGGCCATCTCCAAAAAACTGGCCCAGTGGATGAAGCTGAGCCCTCAGGAAGTGGACGACATCTACTTCTCCGCCGTCATTCACGACATCGGCAAGCTGGGAATCTCCGACAAAATCCTGAACAAGCCCGGCGCTCTGGATCCCCAGGAGCTGGCGGTAATGCGCCGCCATCCCCTTATCGGAGAGAGCATCATGCGGCCCGTCGAGCTGCCCGATCACGTCATGAGCGGCATTCTTCAGCACCACGAGCGGCACGACGGCAAAGGGTACCCCTACGGCATCCGGGGAGACCAGATTACGATGGCGGGCCGGATCATCAAGGTGGCCGACGTGTTTGACGCGCTGGTCAACCGCCGCCAGTACAAGGAGCCCTGGACGGAGGAAAAGGTGCGCAACCTCCTTCTGGAACTGCGGGGCACGGAGTTCGACCCCCAGATCGTGGACATCTTTATCCGCAACCTCTACCAGACACGCAACAATCCCATGTTCTACTACGGAATCCAGCTTTAGTTAAAACTTAATTAAAACACAGAGTAGTCGTTATCCATGGGGTCGGCGACGAACATGCAGCCAGGGGCGTGGGTGATGGCGAACTCGGGTTTCGCCGCCATGATCGCGGCCTGAGGAGTGACGCCGCAGGCCCAGAAAACGGGAATCTCCCCCGGGTGAATCGGCACAGGATCCCCGAAGTCGGGTTTTCCGATGTCCTTTATGCCTATGGCCTCGGGGTCCCCCACATGTACGGGAGCTCCGTGGACCGCCGGGAAACACCCCGTGCAGAGCACGGCTTTCGCCACCTGCGCGGCGGGAACGGGACGCATGGAAACGACCATCGGGCCCCTCATTCTGCCGGCCGGGCGGCATTCGACGTTCGTGATGTACATGGGAACATTGCAGTCGCAGTCGATATGACGAATGGCGATGTGGGACCGGAGCAGCGCCCCCTCAAAGGAAAAGGAACACCCGATGAGGAAACCCGCCAGGTCGTCCCTCCAGTATTTTGAAACATCCGTCGGTTCCTCGACGCACTCTCCGTTCTTCCATACGCGGTAGCGGGGAATGTCCTTCGTGATGTCGGCGCCCGGCGCGATCAGCTTCGGTTCGGGGTCGCCGATTTCCGTCACGTCGAGAATCGGGCAGGGTTTCGGATTGCGCTGGGCGAACACCAGAAAATCCCACGCCAGATCTTTCGGCAGAATCACCAGGTTGGCCTGCACGTGCCCGGCGCACATCCCCGACGTGGGACGGTCCCACCGGCCTTCGCGGATCATCTGACGCACGTCCCGGGGGCTCCAGGAGGCGTAATCGCTCATCCTGCCCAAAGCCGCAGAGCCCGTCATGATGCCGCCCCCTTCCCCTTCAAAATTTCCCCGAAGGGCTTCACCGCGATACCGTTTTTCTCCATGGCCGAACTGATACGGCCCATCACGTCCTCGTCCATCCCCATCTTCCACGCGCCAAAGCTCTCGCCCAGGCCGCTGTTGAGGTCGATCATCATCGGCATCTTACCCGAACACCCCGTTTCTGTTTTCATGTTCGCACCTCGTACCCGTTATTCATTATTCCACATATTATCCAAAAGAACCGCAGTATAAGCGTCATATCCGGTCCAGCCGTTCCCATTCCACGTCATGGGGCTCGCCGTCGACGCAAACCTTCAGCGTCCCCCGAAGAGGTCCAGCAAAATTCGTTTTCAGCCGCCAGGACGCCCGCAACCGCCGCAGTTCCGACACAAGCTCTTCATCCCGCCGCAGCAGAGTCACGGCCTCCTCCACCGTTATTTTTTCGAAACGCACCTTCTGACCCGGCAGGCGCTGAGCAAGGCGCGCCACATCCGCCCCGCAGATCGTCGCGATCTTCGTGTACCCGCCCGTCGTCTGCCGGTCCGCCAGCATCGCGATCGGTTGCCCGTGTCCCGGAATTTGGATGCTTCCCATGGAGATGGCGTCGGAAATGATGTCCGCCCCCCTGCGATGGGCGATTGTCGGGCCTTCCATGCGATACCCCATACGGTCGGCGGAGTTCGTGATAACATACTCGGAGGCATAGAACGTTTCGAGACCCTCCGGCGTGAAATAATCGTCCTGCGGGCCGGCAATCACTCTGAGGGGCGACGCCGCGTCACGAGGAGGACGAAGATGAGGGGGACACGTCAGCCCTTCGCAGGCCGACTGGAACGGTTCCGGCGTTCCCGTGAGGAGGACGTCGCCGGACTTCAGCGCCCGACCCCGATATCCGCCGAACCCGCCCCGGCTGTAGGTGGACCGGCTGCCCATCACGACGGGAACGTCGATTCCCCCCGAAACGCAGAAGTACGCACGGGATCCCGTCTTCGGCGGAAAAAAGGCAACGACGTCCCCCGCGGCGATGCCATGAGCGGTCCAGCAGGGCAGGGAAACTCCGTTTTTCGTCACTCCGGCCTCGGCGCCCGTGACGGCGAAACACCCCTCTCCCTCCGTGACGCGTATCGAAGGCCCCATTACGGTAATCTCCAACCCCGCCGGCTCCAGACCATGAACATCTTTTTCGTTGCCAACCAGGACGTTGCCCAGGCGCAGCGCCAGAGCGTCCATGGCTCCGGCCACGGGGACGCCCAGCATCTGAAAGCCCCGCCGGCCAAGGTCCTGAACGGCGGTGAACATTCCCGGTTTTTCGATCAGCAGTTTCATTCGGGCCGCTCCGCCTTCCTTTTCCGGACCTCGGGTTTCCAGCCCGGCTGAACGGACTCCCGGGCCAGGCGGTCGAATTCGGCTTTTCCCACCGGAACAAAACGCACCCACATTCCCGCGTTCAGGAAAATCGCCGGGTTTCGGTCCGGGTCGAACATGCGCAGCGGCGTCCTGCCGATGAGGTTCCAGCCGCCGGGACTTTCCACGGTGTAGATGCCCGTCTGCTTTCCCCCAATTCCCACAGAACCCCCCGGAATCCTCTCCCGCGGCTCCTTCAGGCGCGGCGTCTCCAGAGACGGATCCATTCCGCCCAGATAGGGATATCCCGGCACGAAACCCAACATGTAACAATAGCAGTCCCGTCCGGCGTGACGGCGCGTCACCTCCTCCGGGGAAAGTCCCGTATGGTCGGCGACCCGCGCCAGATCCGGCGCGAACTCTCCCTCGTAACAGGTGGGGACGATCAGCAGTTCTTCCTCCCCTTTTTCTTCCGCCTGAAGTTTTTCGGTCATCCCAGCCAGAACTTTTTTTATCTCCGCCGGGGATCCCGTTCTGAGAGGATCGAAACATACGGCCAGTGAACGATAGGTGGGAACGGTATCGATGAACCCCGGAAAGGGATTTTTCTCGATTTTTGCCCGCAGCGCCTGAACTCGCGCGTTGACCTCAGGGTCGACGTCATCGCCGAACTCGACGACAATACAGCTCTCCCCCGCATGAAGAAAGCGCGGATAAAAAAGCTCATCTTCGGTGGTTTCGCCCATACTCTCCAGCCATCTCCTGCCGATGTTTACGAAACATTGTTTTCTGTCTCATTTTACACTCGTTTTAGGGTTTTATCGCGAACGGCCTGTCATAAACCCAGATAAGCCCGACGTACAAGATCCGACCCCAGAAGCTCCGATCCCCTTCCCTCCATGACGATTCGCCCCGTCTGGATCACGCAGGCCCTGTCCGCCATTCGAAGCGAGTGATGAATATCCTGTTCCACCAGCAGTACGGCGATTCCATCTTTTTTATTGATTTTTTCGAGAGTTTCGTAAATGCGTCCCACGATGTTGGGCTGAACTCCCAGGGAGGGCTCGTCCAGCATCAGCAGCCGGGGTTCCAGCATGAGGCCCCGGGCGATGGCGCACATCTGCTGTTCTCCGCCGGACAGGGTTCCCGCCAGCTGGTGTCTGCGCTCCGCAAGGCGCGGAAAAAGCTCCAGCACGTAGGCCAGCCGCTCTTCCTTCCGCTTCCTGTCCCCAAGGGTAAAAGCGCCCAGCATCAGGTTCTGGTGTACCGTCATCCTCGGAAAGAGCAGACGCCCTTCCGGGACGTGGGCGATTCTGTACTCCCGAACCACGTCCGCCGGATCCCGCCCGACGGTGGATTTGCCTCCGAAGCGAATTTCTCCTTCCCTGAGGCGCAGAGTCCCCGATATGGTACGCAAAAGCGTGGATTTCCCAGCCCCGTTGGACCCGACGATGGAAAAAAACTCCCCTTCTTCCACGTGAAAGGAGATATGAGAAAGTATCGTCGTTCCGTTATAGCCGGAAGAAACCTCTTTCAAATCCAGAATTTTCGCGCTCGTCGCGTTCACTTTCGCATCCGTCATGGCGTCCCCCCCAGATAGGCCTCAATGACCCGCTCGTCCCTGGCGATTTCCTCGGGGCGTCCTTCGGCGATCTTCAGCCCGGAGTCCAGCACGACGATCCTGTCGGAAATGGGCATGATGATTTCCATGATATGCTCGACCATGAGGACGGTGACGCCCCAGTTCCGTATTTTGAAGATGAGCTCCACGGCCTCCTGGCTTTCTCTGGCGGTAAGCCCGGCCATAACCTCGTCCAGAAGCAGCAGTTCGGGCTCCGTCGCCAGCGCTCTCGCCACCTCGAGGCGCTTTTTGTCCCCGATGGTAAGCGCCCCCGCCTTCACGTCCGCCAGACGGGAAAGCCCGCAGAAATCCATCACCTCCCGGGCCCTTTCCCTCGCTCCGGAAACGAGCTTCGAAACCATAAAAGCCCCCACCATGATGTTTTCCAGAACTGTCATCCTCGTGATGGCCTTCACGATCTGAAAGGTCCGGGCCAGTTTCAGCGCGCATATTTTATGGGGAGAGAGCCCGTCGATTCTGTGTCCGTCCAGCCAAATCTCTCCGGAGTCGATCCCGTAAAGCCCCGAAATACAGCTGAAAAGCGTCGTTTTGCCCGCGCCGTTGGGACCGATGAGCCCCACGATCTCTCCCCGGCTTACGTACATTTCAACGCCTCCGACGGCCGTCAGACCGCCGAAACGCTTCGTGACATCATGAACCTCAAGAAGCTCCATTTTCAGCCCTGCCTTTTTCCAGTATCCCCGGAAACGCTTCGGCTTTTTTTCCGGCTTCTGAACGGCAGAACCGGTCGAAAATTCCGATGATACCCCGGGGTTGCCAGATGACGATCACGACAATGATCAGCCCGTACACGATCTGATCCAGGGCCTCTCCGGACCCGCTCCAGGCGACGCGGGCGTACTCCTGAACCGGAATCAAAACCCCCGCCCCAATCAGCGGGCCGAAGATAGAACCGGTCCCTCCCATGACGGTCAGGAGCATGATGGGAATGGAAAGCATGAAAAGAGAATCCGGATCCGCAAACAGCAGATACTGGGCGAGAAAAGTCCCGCCCATGGCCGCCAGCATGGTGCTGAAGGCCATCGCAATCGATTTGTACCTGGGTACGTCGATACCGAGAGCCCGGGCCACGTCCTCATCTTCGCGTATGGTTTTCAGGTAATAGCCGATGTGAGATTTCTCTATCAGAAAAACCACGAGAAACGAAAACAGCATCAGGCCGAAGGCGATATAGTAATAGGGAACCTTGGCGCGAAAGGCGAAATAGCGCAGACCCCAGTTTTTCAGGGGAAAGTAGACGCCTCTGGCCCCGCCGACGAACTCCCATCGGGTGATGACGATGTAGGCGATTTGCACCACCGCCATGGTCGCAATGGCAAAATAACGACCGCTCAGGCGAAAACAGGGTTTTCCGATCAGCCAGCCGAAGGCGACGGTCAGAATCACCCCCGCGATCATCCCCAGCCACGGGCTTACCCCCCAGTGGACGAACAGCACGGAGGACGTGTAACCTCCGATACCGACGAAAACGGACTGCCCAAGGGAAATTTGCCCCGCGTAACCGCTCAGAATGTTCCAGGAGGTTCCGAGAGTGGAGTACAGGAAAATCATGATCAATATGTGCAGGGGGAACAGGGCCCTGACGAACAGAGGGACCGCCAGAGCCGCCGCCGCAAAAAGAAAAAAGACGACGCCGGACAGGTTTTCTTTTATGAACGATCGCTCCAGGACAGGCTCCATTGTATCGACTCCGTTATTTTAACTGTGGGTTCCCAGAAGTCCGTGGGGACGCACCAGAACCACCACGATATAGAGACTGAATACCACGAGATATTTATAGGCGGGCTCAATCAGGTACCCCGAAAGAGCTTCGATGATTCCCACCGCTATCCCCGCCGCGATGGCCCCCGGAATGCTGCCGAACCCCCCCAGCGCCACAGCCACCAGAGCCAGAAGCTGAAAGGTAGTTCCCACCTGGGGATAGATGTAGTAGTAGTTGGCGAGGAACACGCCTGCGGCCCCAACGCTTCCAAGGCCGATTCCCCAGGCCAGAGCGAACATCCTGTCGACCCGAATGCCCACCAGCGGCGCCGAGTGGCGATTCTGCGCCGTGGCCATCAGGGCCCACCCCGTTTCGGTTTTTTGCACAATCCACCAGATCGCCCCCGCCAGAAAGAGGGAGGCGACTCCCGCAATCACCTGCCCTCTGGAAAGAGACGCGGAAAATATATGAATATTTCCGGAGACCAGCGGGTCGTTGATCATCCGATAGTTGCCGGTCCAAAGGTACTGCGCGACGCTCTGAAGCAGCACAACCAACCCGAAGGTGCAGAGCGTCTGCTGAACCAGCTCCCCGCCGATCACGCGCCGGATAACAAGAAAATACACCCCGGCGCCCAGGCAGAACATCACGATGAAAACGACGGGCAGAGAAATGAGAGGATCCAGCCCCAGGCGGGAGAACAGGAGCCAGGTGAAATACATGGCCAGCATCATGAAATCGGAATGAGCGAAGTTCACCATGTCCATGATGCCCCATATCAGGCTGAGTCCTATGGAAATGAGGCCGTAAACCATTCCTGCGAAGATTCCGCTGATCAGCACCTGCTCCAGATGTTCCATTGCCGATGTTCTCCTTTACCTGGGGTTTCCTTATTGTCGTTTCAGCGGTCCTTCCAGGCCGGAATCGGGTAAAGGACCTCCGCCCCCGCTATTTCATAGGGCCAAACCGGGACGTACTTCTGATCCTGAATCTGAACAACGATGCCGCGGCCGGTGTTGATCTGGTGGGTCTCCTGGTCGAACTTCACGCCCAGCCAGGGGAAAATCACCTGTTCCGCCGGAATGTCCGTTTCAAGAAGGGCCTGCTGGATGTCCTCGGGAGACGTGGATTTCGCCCTCAGTAAAACGTCGGAAATCACCAAAACGCCCATGAGCCCGCGGGCTGAGTTTCCGTCCAGCGGGAAGCCCGTCTTCGCCACCATGCGCTCGTTCAGCTTCTTCACGGAGGGCTTGTTCAAAAGCGTGGACGCGTAAACCTCCCGGCTCAGAATGTAGTTGCCCGCGCTTCCCACCGTGGCGAGGAAGTTGGGGTCGTTGAATCCGGCGTCATGAGCCAGAATGATTTTGGGACTGTAATCCAGATCCCGGAACGTCGTCTGAAGAAGAATGGCGTCAGAGACGTAGCTGGCCAGCATCACAATGTCGGCGTTGGCGCTTTTGAGCTGCTGAACCTCGCTGGTCAGGCTTGCGGACTTCGCCGTATAGGGAACGTCGGCCACGATTTTATAGCCGAACTGTTCGGCGTACTTCTGCACAGCCTTGGCCACGTCCGCCCCCCAGAGGGTATTTTCGTAAAGAGTGGCAATGCTTCTGCCGTAATTTTTGCCCTTTGCCTCTTCATCCCGAAGGAACTCGAAAAAGTTTCTTGTGAAAAAATCATCGTCGGGCGTACAGCGGAAGAACCACTGAAATCCGCGGTTCGTCAGAATCGGCGAAGTGGAGCTCTCGTTGAGGAAGGGAATTCCCAGCCTTTCCGCGGCCTGAGACGCCGTGGCGGTTGTGGCGGAGGTGTAACAGCCCAGCAGGGCCGCGACTCCCTCCTGCGTAATGAGCTGCTCTGCCGCGCTCATGGCTTTTTCGGGAACGTTCTGAGAATCCATGAACACCAGCTCCAGCTTTGCGCCAAGGTTCGGATACCCTTCGGTCTTCGCCCCGGGAACCTCGATGTCGTCCACTTTTGTATTGATGATCTCCTGGGCGATCTCCATTGCGGCCCGGATAAGAACTCCCGTCTGAGCCACGCCGCCGGACAGCGGGAAAATCGCCCCAACCTTCACCGTTTTTTCCGCAGCCAGAACCTCACCGGAAAAAAGGCACGTCATAAAAGCCCACACCATCACCCACGAAAAAATCCGCATTTTCGCCGCATTCTTCCTCATCGCCCATCTCAACTCCTCTGCAAAGATTTTTGCTGCTCTGCCGTGACAAAATCTCCGTCTGCCGGCAGCGGGAAAATATAAAAATATTTCTCTCCTTC
>JAISUO010000022.1 GCA_031272035.1 Synergistaceae bacterium | reverse complement strand
GGATGAGAGCTTTGCATGGGAAAAAAGTGATAAGTCTGTGTATTCTGACGCTTACGGCGGTTCTGTTCGTCATGACGGGCCGCGCCGGGGCGGCGGACGGGAAAATCGGAGGCGAGCTGGTGATTTACACGACCACAGACGACGCCAACATTGCGCGGGTTATTCCGCCCTTCGAGGAAAAAACCGGCGTCAAAGTGAGCATCATTTCCGGCTCCGCCGGGGAGTGCCTGTCCCGAATTTCCGCGGAGAAGGAAAACCCCCAGGGGGACGTGATGTGGGGCGGGCTCACCCCCTCCGACTACAACAAATATCCGGATCTGTGGACGCCTTACGTCTCCAGCCACGACGGCGAGTACCCAAAGGAATATCGCTGCGCAAACGGCGTTTTCAACAACTTCATGATCCAGACCATCAATCTTCTGGTCAACACGGAGCTGGCGGAGGAACTGGGCGTGGAGATCAAAGGCTACGCCGACCTGCTCAACCCGGTCCTGAAGGGAAAGATCATTCACGCGGATCCCACCTCCAGCTCCTCCGCGTGGCGGCATCTGTCCACTCAGCTTCTGGTCATGGGCGGCTATGAGAGCAAGGCGTCCTGGGATTATCTGGAGGCCTTCATCCAGAACCTGAACGGCGTCACCACCACCAGTTCCTCCGCCGTATACCGTCAGGTAGCCGAGGGCGAGTACGTGGTGGGGCTGACTTACGAAAACGTCTGCATCGAGCTTCTTCAGTCCGGCGCCACGAACGTGAAGATCGTCTACATGTCGGAGGGGACCACGGCCTCGCCCTTCGCGTCGGCCATCGTCAAAAACGCCAAACACCTGGAGCAGGCCAAGGCCTTTATCGAGTGGCTGACCTCCGAGGAGTGCCAGAGGGGATACGCCGAAAGGTCCTCGTCCCGTCCGGCCAACGCGAACCTGAAGAGCACCAACCCGAATCTGGTGGATTACAGCGCCATCAAAGTCGTTCCGGAAGATCAGGATTACCTCGCGAAGCACAAGAGCGAAATTCAGCAGAAGTGGACGGAACTGTGGGCAAAATACAACTGAGGCCGGAATATCGATTCTGAAGTTTGGAGCCTTTGGCCCTTTTCCGCATAAATTTTTATGCTTCACTTATCAGCGTTAAGCGTCTTTTTTTAGGACACGGTTACATAATCTGCTATAATTTTTGAAGTTCCAGACGCGGGAGGCGTTCCTCAAAAGGGAACGTTCCCGCTTTTCGTTTTTCTTTAAGGTTTAAGGAGTGAAGGACCTGTGGCACAGACTGAGAAAAAAGCGCGCACAACGGAAGTCAAAGCCGTGCTCTTCGACATGGACGGCCTGATGTTCGACACGGAGGCTCTCAACCTGAAAGGGTGGGCCGTGGCGGGCAGGCTGCACGGATTCGAGATCACGGAGGAATACGCCCGAAAATACATCGGCATCCACATGGCAACCAGCAGAGAACTGATGACGGCGCATTTCGGAGAAGGGTTCAACTTTGACGCCATCCGCGGAGACCGGATCGCCTGGGTTTTCGACTATATCGAAAAAAACGGCACCCCCGTGAAAAAAGGGCTGAAAGAACTGCTGACCTTTTTGAGAGAAAAGGGGATCAAAACGGCCCTCGGTTCGTCCAGCACCCGAGACCTCGTGACCTTCTATCTGGAGCACGCCCGCCTGAACCACACCTTCGACGTCATCGTCTGCGGCGACGGAATGCGGGGAAAACCGGAACCGGACATCTACCTCGCGGCACTGGAGCAGCTGAAGGCCGGCCCGCAAGAATCCCTCGTTCTGGAAGACACCTGCACCGGCGTTCTCGCGGCGCACCGGGCGGGCATTCGCTCCATTCTGGTCCCCGACCTTCTGCCGCCGACGCCCGAAGCGGAGAAACTCGTTTTGCAGGTCGTCGAAAGCCTGCAGGATGTCATTTCAATTATTTCAACATCCAACGGATATTGACAGAAAATCAGAATCAATGAATCACTCAATTCAAAGGTTTAATGTGCATGGACCTTAAAATAAATTCCACACTGTTCATAAATATTGTGTATTCCCATCGATAACATTTCAATGAATCCTGCATTTTGGTCATATTCTCTGAAGAAAATCGGCCCATGAGACAGTGGACAGCCTGATTAAAAAATTATCATTTCAAAAATATAACAAATAAAACATATAATTTTACTATTATTTAAAGAATAAATTTGACGGAACGATTCCGACGAAATAAAATGAAAATGAATCAGTCCATAATTAGACATTGTTTATCTTTGAAAAAAATCCGGCTCAGGTTAGGGAGGTTATGAAAATGACCTTTATTTTCGACAGTATTGCAACAGTGGACAGATGGGTACTAAAAATAGAAAAACTGCTCCTTTGCCTGGCCATCCCCGTCATGATCCTGATGGGAGCGCTGCAAATCCTCAGTCGCTTCGTCATTCAGACGCCCATCCCCTGGTCGGAGGGTCTCCTGACTTTTCTTTTCGTGTGGACGAGTTTCGTGGGAGCTTCTTTGGCCCTCGCGGGGAGAACGCACTTCCAGGTAGACCTTTTCACTCTGTTTTTTCCTCCATACGTGCAGAAGATTTTGGACATTATCGTGGATATAACGGTGTTCGGTTTTTGCATCTTCCTTGTTCTGGAGGGTAATTTCCTGATGTGGAAAAACAGCAGACAGATCATCGGCCTGCTCCAGATCAGCATTTTCTGGGGATTTTTATGTCTTCCTTTTTCCGGTGGATGCATGCTGCTTCATACCCTGACCCATCTCATTCAAACGTTGCGGGGGAAAAACTGAAATGGCCTGGACGTTATTTCTGATATTTGTGCTCCTGCTGGTGATCAAGGTTCCCGTTTCGTTCTGCCTCGGCGTGGCCGGAGCTGTGGCCCTGCTGGTGGGCGGGCGCAATCCCGTTGTCGTAGCGCAGTATATGTATCGTTCAGTGGATACCTTTCACCTCGTCGCGATTCCTTTCTTCATTTTGGCCGGGGGTTTTATGGATTCCGGCGGAATTTCGAAGCGCCTCATCACCTTCGCCAGTTCCCTGGTCGGCCACATCCGGGGCGGTCTCGCCATGATCAGCGTCGTTGGAGCCATGTTTTTCGCCGGAGTTTCGGGCTCTACAGCCGCCGACACGGCCGCCATCGGAAGCATTCTCATTCCGGCAATGGAGAAAAAAAATTACGGCAAGGACTTTGCCACCAGCGTCATGGCCACCGCAGGCGCTATCGGCATCATCATTCCTCCCAGTATTCCCATGGTGGTTTTAGGCGTCACCGGAGGCATTTCCATCGGCGGATTGTTTCTGGGAGGAGTCATTCCCGGGATACTGGTGGGATTCGCTCTGATGTTCACCAGTTACATGTTCGCGATAAAACGTCGCCTGACTGCGGAACCCCGGGTTGGCTGGAGAGAGCGCTGGACCTATTTCAGGGAATCCATCCTGGCCCTGATGACCATGGTCATCATTATGGGCGGGATTCTGTCCGGCATTTTCACCGCTACGGAGGCTTCCGTCATCGCCGCAATTTACGCTTTCATCATAGGCTTTTTTGTTTATAAGGAACTCAAATTATCTCAAATTCCTGAAATTATCGTAAAATCTCTGATGACCACCGGAGTGGTCGTCTTTTGCGTCGCCTCGGCATCTTCCTTCGGCTGGATACTGACGGCGGAGGAAATCCCGGCAAAAATCGCCGAGGTTCTGCTGAGTACCACTTCCAGCACCTTTGGCATTCTGATGCTGATGAACGGACTGATGCTTTTCATGGGGACCTTCCTGGACGTTGCCCCCATCATCATTATTCTGGTTCCGATTTTGTATCCCGTGGCGTCTCGCCTTGGAGTATCCCCCATCCACTTTGGCGTCATGACCATTGTTAACATGGCCATCGGACAGTGCACTCCCCCGGTGGGAATTTCTCTCTTCGTTTCCATCGGCATTTCAAAGGCATCCCTGAAGGAAATCATCCATACCTACCTGATTTTTATCGGAGCGATGGTTCTCGTTCTCGCGCTCGTTACGGCTTTTCCCATACTGATTACCTGGCTTCCGGGCCTCATGGGCTATAAATAATCGGGATAATTCCCGAATCATAAGGGAGGTTGTGTTTTTATGAGGAAATTTTGTTTGGCGTTGTGCCTGACGGGCATTCTGGCGGGCGTTTTTTGCGGGGCCGCAATGGCGGAACCAAAGCTGTTCAAAGTGACCATGACGCTTCCTGAAGGACACCCCGCACACGACATGGGAAACCTTTTCGGCAAACTCCTGATGGAAAAGACCAATGGCGCGCTTACGGCGAAGTCTTTTGGAAGCGACCAGCTTGGCAACACAATCGCAAGCATCGAAGGCATTCAGATGGGAACCATTGAAGCGGGATTTCTGCCCTCCGGCCCCATTTCACAATTCCTTGACAGTTGGGAAGTTTTCAGTCTTCCTTATATTTTCAAAGATGAAAAACATATGTTCAGGGCCCTCGAAGGGGAATTCGGCAATACCATGATCAGACAGTTGAACGACATTGATATGGTGTTTCTGAGCTGGGCCAACTCGGGTTCGAGGAACGTCATCACCAACAAACGCGCGGTCAACACCCCGGCGGACCTGAATGGCCTCAAGATTCGGGTTATGGACAGCAAACTCATGGTCGACACGTTGAACGCCATGGGGGCAATCGCGACGCCGATGGCTCAGGCCGAAGTCTACAGCGCACTGCAGCAGGGCGTCATCGACGGGTGGGAAAACAATCCCACGACTCTTTACGCTCTGAAACTTTACGAGGTTTCAGATTATTATTCCTGGACCCAGCATTTCATCACTCCGGACCTGATGGTCATCAGCAAGCCCGTTTTCGACAGCCTGACGCCCGACCAGCAAAAGGCCGTCATGGAAGCGGGGGCGGAAGCGGGGGTCGCCTATCGCACCAAAATCTGGCCCAACTACCTGGCTTCCGTCATTAAAGAGCTCGAAAAACACAACGTAAAATTCAACGAAGTAACGGATTTCGAGGGGTTCGTCAAAGCCACGCAGAGCGTCCGGGACGCCTACATCGCGAAACACGGCGACTCGTATCTCAAAATGATCGAAGCCGCTAAGTGAACGCTGAAGGCGGGGGCACTTTTATGGAATATACACATGAATATTTAAAAAACACTCTTTATACAGCTATTCTTTGCGACGTGATGGAC
>JAISUO010000021.1 GCA_031272035.1 Synergistaceae bacterium | reverse complement strand
ACGCAACATCTTCCAGGCGGAGGATCCTGTCGCCATGGTCCAGGCGATCGAAAAAGTCGTCCACGAAAATTACACCGACAAATCCGCTTACGAATTTTACCGCGACACTCAGAAAAAATAAAAACGAAAAACCCCGGAACCTCCGGGGTTTTATTTTGCAGTATCCTGCCTGACTCCGTCCAAAAGTTCCAGCAGGCGGGCGCAAAGGGTCGAAGCTTCTTCGAAGTCGAAGGAATCCGCCAGCTCGGCGATCTCGTTCAGCATGGCGTCCGTTTCGTCGTCGTATCCCAGCGCGGCCAGGTTTTTCGCGGCGTCGCGCACCCGGTCGAGATTGCCGGAATCGCAGGCTTCGGCCAGACGCCGAACCGCTTCCGACAAAGTGGCGGCGTCGGTTCGCTGACGCGCCACGGAGGGTTCGACGCCCTCCATGAGGGAGGTTTTCAGCATCGCTTCGCTCAGGTCCAGCATTTTTTCGCAGAGCTCATCCGTGTTTTTCCCGCAGGTTTCGTAATCTCCGTTTTTAGCCGCTTTTTCGAGGACGCTGGCTTTTTCCGCAAGTTTTTTCGCGCCGATGGTGGCCAAAATTCCCTTTGCCGCATGGGCCTTTATTCCGTAGTCCTTCCATTCGGCCTTTTCCGCCAGGTCGCGTATCTCCGTGGTCAGAGTTTTCAGATCGTCCTGAATTTGCCTGAGAGTGGAGAGGTAGCTGGCGGCGCTCCCCATCAGCGAAACCGCGTCGGCCACGTCCAGGTCGGAGATCGCGTCGAGCTCGGCGAGTACCGCATCTTCCTCCGAATTTTCCGCCATTTCCGGAATCGTGTCCGAGATTTTCCGTTTTTCTCTGGGGATCCATTTATTCATTAATTCGTACAGCTTTCGGGATTCTATGGGTTTAGAGATGTAGTCGTCCATGCCGTTTTCCAGGAACATTTCCCGCATTCCCACCACGGCGTTGGCCGTCAGGGCGATAATCGGCAATTCCCGATAAAAAGGATCCCTGTCATCCATACTCCGAATTTGCTTCGCGGTTTCGACTCCGTCCATTCCGGGCATCATGTGGTCCATGAGCACCAGGTCGTATCGATGTTTTCGAACCATCTTCAGAGCTTCCGGACCGTTGGAGCAGCAGTCGATCTGCATTTCGAAGGGGGCCAGCAGCCCCCGGGCGACGGTCAGATTCGCAGCCACGTCGTCCACCACCAGAATTCTGGCCTCCGGCGCCGTAAAGCGAGCCGCGTCCTGAAAGTCCAGTCGGTGTCGATGCATGGCGCTGATCTCGCCGTTCATCGCGTTCGCGATGGATATGGAGTGGATGGGTGTGGGGAGGGTCGCCACGGTGGAGGAAATGGACTCCACTTCGTAGTTCGCCATGGCGATGGGGATGGCCCTGAGTCCGTATTTGTCCATGAGAGACAGGGCGCGCTCCAGAATGGCCTGCCACAGAAATACGTGGGAGTAGGGCAGCGACGGATTCTCGATTTCTTTTGTGAAGGAGCGCTCGTCTTTGACCCAAACGCAGGGGATCCCCAGGCTTTTGAAGGAGCGCTGAATGTATTCCCCGCAAAGCTCCCGGGCTTCGAATACAAGGGCCGCCCGATGCTCCGGAGAGTGGACGGAGGCGATTTTTTCCGTCCCGTTCAGCGTCTGGGGAATGGATATGACGAAGGTGGATCCCCGCCCGTATTCGCTCTCGAAAGACAGCGTTCCCCCCATCATTTCGCACAGATTTTTCGTTATGGCAAGCCCCAGGCCCGTGCCTTCGATCCCCGCGGTTTCTGCCGTGTTCACCCGGGTGAAGGCGCTGAACAGTTTTTTCTGATCTTCCGGTTTTATGCCTATTCCGCTGTCGGCGACGGTCATGATGAGGGTGATGATTTCGTCGTTCTTCTGACGGCCCTCCACTGACAGGGCCACAAAACCTTTTTTCGTGTACTTGACCGCGTTCATGAGAATGTTGACCAACACCTGCCGGATTCGGGTTTCGTCTCCAAGGAGCTTGTAGGGCAGCTCGGGATCCACGTACACCACAAATCGAATGGATTCCTCCGTCAGGCGGGTTCGCACCATGCTCACCGCATCGTTGATGACCGAAGAAAGGTAATAGGGAGAAAACTGAATTTCAAAACGACCGGATTCGATTCTGGAGAGGTCGAGAATGTCGTTGACGATGGCCAGCAGGTTGCTTCCCGCCTGTCTGATGCTGACCGCGTGGTTGTACACCGTGGGCGTCAGCTCTTCTCTTAAAACCAGCTCGGAAAATCCCATGATGGCGTTCATGGGCGTGCGTATCTCATGGCTCATGCGGGAAAGGAAATCGCTTTTGGCCTTCGTGCCAGCCAGCGCCGTTTCTTTCGCCTGAATCAGGTTTTTCATCGTATCGCCCCGTACGGCGGACGACGCGAGAAGCAGTCCACCGGAAGCCAGAATATTTTTCTGTGCCCTGGAGCAGGTTCGGGTGTTCCGGTAGTTCGCGAAGCAGACGAACCCCCAGAATTCCCCCTGGATGGTGAGGGGAATGGCCGTTATGGAATTTGCCCCTGCAAAGACGTCATCCGGCAGAATACCGGCGGAAGGGGCGATCGCGCCCGCAATGACGGTCAAAATCGGCGGCGCGGCGTCCTGTTTCTCTCTCCAGCTTGGGATGAAGGCGCCCTGGGGGACGCATCGGGAAGAACGTTTCACAGAGTCTTCTTTCAGGTCCGATCTTTGCCATTCGACGATCAATTCGGCGTTTTTGGCGTCTTCTTCGCCGAAAAAGCGCCAGAGTGAAGCGGCGTCGGCCCCTACGCTGGCTGCCAGTAAACCCAGAGCCTGCTCCATCGTGACTGCGTTTCCGCCCTCGGAATCCGCCAGCAGAAGAGAAGCGGCCTCGTTGACGGCCTTGATCAGCTTGTTTTGCCGGACCATTTTGGCCCCGTTGTAGAGTTTTGCGATCATAATGCAGAGGCCCGCCCCCAGCAGAGCCGCAAGCAGCCAGGGTTCGGGGGTTTCCATAAATCCCCGCTCCTTGACGATACGAATGACAAGTTCGTCGCTTTTGCCCCCGTCCTTGCTGAACCCGTTCAGATGCAGCAGGTACTCTCCGCCTCTGAGGTTCGTGTAGCTCAGGGACGATCCTCTTTCCCGGTCGAGACGGACCAACTTCCTGTCGAAACCCTCCAGATACGCCGTGATGCTGTTGCTCATGGGCGAAGAATACGAAAGGACAGCGACGTCTACCGTGATTTTGTGCACATCGGAGGGGACCATAACCGTGCTGCCCGGATTTTCCAGAATCCGGTCATCCAGCGAAATACTGTTGACTGCGAGTTTCGGCTTTGGATGCACCGTATAGACATTTGTATCTTCGATGCTGTATAGACCCTCTGTACAGGGAATGTAGAGTTTTCCGGCATCGGTCAGGTAGCTCCAGGAGTTGGCCGTAACGTGAAATGCCGTCCCGTCCTGAATGCAGTCGATGTCGAGGGGTTTGTCCGAAAGCAGGCTGGATCTGCTGCAGATGTAAATACCCGATGAGCCGATCAGCCATATTTTGTCCGGAGGCGCCAGTCTCATGGCGAAAACGTTGTCGGCGTACCTGCCCAGTTTGTCAATGCGGTGGATTTTCAGCCCGGACGACGTGTTTTTATCGCCGTCGAGGGATGCGAAGGCGATGCCGTTCCCCGATGAAATCCATATGCCGGAGTAGTCCCCGTCGAAAGTCATGCGCAGAATGATTCCGGAGCTCAGGCCGTCCTTCTCGTTGATGTTGAAAATTCTGTCGTCCCGGATTTCGTAGATTCCTCCGCCGTCGCTGCCCGCGTATATCGTTCCATCCGGAGTTTGCAGGATGTTCAGTATCACGGGGTACGTCAGCCCGTCCTCCTTCTGCCAGGTCCGGATCACCTTATAGTCCATTTGAGCGAGCTGGTCGGGCATTTGATCGAATTCGGGCCGCCGGTCTCCGCTGATCAGCGCTATTCCCTCCGCGCTGCACACGAGAACGCCCCCGTCGACAGAGGGGTACAGAGCGCGCAGCCGGCTGCCCGGCAGTCCCTCCTGCTCCGTCAGAACGGTCATGTCCGACCCCTCTCTGAAGCGCAGAAGTCCGATGCCCTGATACGTGCAGATCCAGAGGTTTTCCGAGTTATCCGCCAGCAGGGATCTCACTCTCATGCCGGCGAGTTTTTTCGTCAGATCGTTTTCGATTCTCTCTCCGGATTCGTCGATGATGACGAGACCGTGATCCGTACCGATGTATAATCTGTCGGCGAGCCGCGTCACGGCGTTTACGGTCTCTTCAGAAAGTCCGGCCGTGAAAAATTCGTTTTTGAACCGGGTTTTCGACGCAAGAGCGACTCCGGTTCGGGACGAGGTGAACCATAAATTGCCCTCGTGGTCCTCGGTCATGCTCTCAATGGGGCCGTTGAGCAAAAGACCGTCCACCGGATGGAATTCCCCGTTTTCGATATAGCCCGTTCCCGCGTCCATGCAAACCCATATTTTCCCCGAATTGTCCGCGAAAAAGGAGTTGATCTTCACGTTGCTTTTCGCGTTGATAATCTTTGGATTTCCCATGGCCGGGCCTTCCAGGCTGGCGGGGTCGAACCGGACCACGCTGCCTCCCGCGGACCCCGCGTAAACGGAACCGTCCTCTGCGCAGTAAATCGCGCAGATGGAGAGCCCCACGAGGGTACGGGAGGGGAATTTTCTCGTGACGGCCTCCTTCTTCGCGGCGATCAGCCCGCCGTCGCTCAGAGCGCACCATAGCTCGTTTGTGGGGGAAACGTCCATGTCGACGATCTGGAGCGGCTCCTTTTCTCCGAAGGTGATCGGAACGATTTGAAGATCAGTGTCGAAGCGCACGATTCCGGACACGGTGGCGACGTAGACATTTCCCTCCCGATCTTCCCTGACGGCTCGAACCGAGTTGGAGGGGAGGCCGGAGCCGGTGTCGAAAAGTTTGAGCTGTCCTTTTTGCAGCAGCGCGACTCCCGCGTCGTTGGTTCCCGCCCAGAGCGTGCCGTCCCGCGTTTCGCAGAGGGTGGTGATGTTGTTCGATGGAAAGGTGTCGGAGCTTTTTTCATAAATCCGCGTGTTTCTTCCGTCGAAACGAATCAGGCCGTTATAACTCGCTATCCAGATGTAACCGTCTTTCGTCTGGAGAATTTTGCGGGCTGACGAAAGTGAAATCTGCCCCAGATCGGCGAAACGGGCCTGACTGTATCTGGACAGAAACTCCCGATGGGACTCTCCTGCCGCCGGCATCGCGAAGAGCAGCGTCAGCGTGAGGCAGATCAGGATTCTGAGGCATGAGATTCTGAGGCATGAAAAAAGCGCAAATTTTTTCATCGATTTTCGCTGCCTTTCCTCTGCGGCCTGGCGGCATCGGGTTTTTTATGAAATAGCACAAATGATAACATATTTTTGCCCCGTTTCATCTGTCAGGGCATTATTTGATATGCTTTTTCAAACAGGCAAAGGCCTCTTCCAGATCGGCGATCAGGTCCTCCGCCTCCTCAATGCCGGCGGAGATCCGGACGAGCCCGTCGGGGATCCCCATCGCCCTGCGCTCTTCCGGCGTGCATTCCACGTGGCTTGTCGTTCTCGCGGGACCGTAGGTCGTTTCCACCGCTCCGAGGTTTGCCGCAAGATTTGCGTATTTGAGCCGCGGCAGCAGGATTTTTACGCTGTCCATGCCGCCCTTCAGGGCAAAACTGAGCATGCCGCCGAAGGCGCTCATCTGCTTTTTCGCCACGTCATGGTGGACATGGGTTGGAAGCCCGGGGTAATACACCGCCTCCACAAGCTCCTGCTTTTCCAGAAACCGCGCAAGCGCCGCGGCGTTTTCGGTCTGCTTCAGAACGCGGAGTTTAAGCGTCTTCATTCCTCTTAAAAGCAGATAAGCCTCCCAGGGCGCCAGCGTGGCCCCGTTTATCTCCCTGTAATGGAAGATCTGCTCCACAAACTCTTTGTTTCCGCATACGACGCCGCCCAGAACATCCGCGTGCCCGCCGAGGAATTTCGTGGCGCTGTGAAGCACGAGATCGGCTCCCAGCGCCAGCGGATTCTGGCATACAGGCGTCGCAAACGTGTTGTCCACGACGACGATGGCTCCGACGGCTTTTCCGGCTTTCGACATGCGCGCGATGTCCGTTATTTTTACCGTGGGGTTGGTCGGAGTCTCAAGATACAGAAGTTTGCAGCCTTTTTTGATTTCCGCCTCGATCTCCGCGTGGTTCCCCGTGTCGCAGAAGGCGACGTCGATGTTCAGCCTGGGCAGAAACTCCGTGAAGATCTTGTTGGTTCCCCCGTAGGTATCCTTTATCGTCACCACGCGATCCCCCGGGCGCAAAAAGGTGTACAGGGTATTGCTGATGGCCGCCATTCCCGTTGCAAAGCTCGTCGCCGCCTCCGCGCCCTCAAGCGCCCGGACTTTGTCCTCGAAAGCCCTTACCGTGGGATTTGTGTTTCGGCCGTAGATATGGCCGGGTTTTTTGCCGACGGAGACGTCATACCATTCGTCCATATCGTCGTATCCATATGCCACGCTGACGACGACCGGAACCTGGGTCGCCCGATGCACGAGCTGCTCCTTTTCCCCGGCCCAGACAACCTTTGTTCCCATTCCAATGTCCCTGAAACTCGCCTTAGTCATCATTTTCCCCTTTTCCTGTTTAAAGTTTATGAAAAATTTATGAAATCTATTTATGAAATCTCAACTTCGGGTTCCACATATTTATAACCGGCGCCGTGAACGGTTTCGATGACTCTGGATTTTGAATCCGACTCTATTTTCTGTCTCAGACGGGCCACGTGGGTATCCACCGAGCGCGTGGTGATGTCGCTGTCCGCGTCGATTCCCCAAATGGCGTCCAGCAGGGTCTCCCGGGAAAGAACTCTGCCGGGATGGGCCGTAAAATATTTTAAAAGCTCCGTCTCCTTTGGGGTAAGCGGAAGGGTTTTGCCCTCTTTTCTGACGACCATTCCGTCAAAATCGACCACGACGGCCCCAATGCGCAGGAGAGATGCTTCGGGTTCGCCGCCGGCTTCGGCGTGTTTTTTGCTGAAAGCGGCCCTGCGCAGAGCGGACCGCACCCGCGCCAGAAGTTCGGATACGCCGAAGGGTTTTACAATATAATCGTCCGCCCCCAGTTCGAGTCCGACGACCTTGTCCACTTCTTCCCCTTTCGCCGTGAGCATCAGAATCGGAGTGAGCTCGTCCTCGCGGCGGATCGCGCGGCAGACGTCGTATCCGCTCAGAAGCGGCATCATGACGTCGAGAATCACGAGGTCCGGGCGGTATTTTTTGTAAAGTTCCAGCGCGACCGCCCCGTTTGCGGCCTCCAGAACTTCGTAGCCTTCGAGCTTCAACAGGTCGCAGACGCCGGCCAGGATCGCCGGGTCGTCTTCGGCCGCGAGTATTTTTTCGTTCAGGATTTTCTCACCTCCGGCAGAACCAGACAAAAAACACTTCCTCCTCCGTCTCTCGGGGCGTATTGGACGTCGCCGCCGTGCCGCCGGGCAATGTCTCGGGCAATGGAAAGGCCCAGCCCCGTCCCGCTTCGGGGAGCCGTGAGCGTGTCGTCTCCCCGGACGAACTCCTGAAAAATTTTCTCCTCCATCCCCCGGGGAACCCCGATTCCCCGGTCGGCCACCTCACAGAGGGCAAAACCGTTTTTCGAGCGGCATCGAACCTCGATTTCCCTGTGCTCTCCCGAGTATTTTTCAGCGTTGGAGAGCAGGTTCATGATGACCTGCTTCAATGCCGCGGGATTTCCCTGAACGCAGACGTCCTCCTGCGCGGTCAAAGACACCGTGAACCCCAGTTTGGACATGTGAGGGCCCAGCTGGTCCGTCGTTTCCCTGGCAATATGGGAGAGCGAGACGAGCTCCGTTTGGAATTTCTCACCGCCTCGTCTGGAAAAAGACAGCACGTTGTCCACCAGGTGCGCCAGACGGTCGGACTCGGACATCATCGTGCGAAGGTACTCGCGTTTGCGCTCCTCGTTCGTCTGCCGTCCGGAAAGAAGCAGTTCGGCGTAAAGTTTTATGGACGTGAGGGGCGTTTTCAGTTCGTGGGAGACGTTTGCCACAAACGTGGTTTTCTGGGAGGCCACCCGCATTTCGTAAGACATCATGCGTATCGCGGCCAGGCTTCCCGCGATGATGACGGAAAAAAGAATTGCCACCAGAACCCAGACCACCGTTTTGACGTAGTCGGCGCGGGCGGCGAACATCCGCGGGTCGAGAAGCCACGCTCCCGCCTCCCAGCGGGGCAGGGTCGGAGATATTTCTCTGGCGACGAAGGGCCTGCTCCAGTCCACAGCGGGCGCGCCGTCGCTTCTGTCGGGGGTGACGAGGGGGGTTCCGTTCTCGTCCAGTATCGTCAAAATGCGGACATCCGATAAAATGTTCGAGATCCCGGCGGCGACTCTGTCCCGAAACTCGTCCATGCGAAGAGTGCAGCCGACCGCCCCTCCGTCCTCGGCCTGTTTCCAGAAGAGCACCTCCAGACCCTCCGCCGATAAATAGGGCAGTAGCCCGCCTTCCGACTCCCCGCGAAGCTCTTCGAAAGATCGATTCTTCGAAACCGTTCTCGATCGAACGGCGGCGTCGTCCATCTTGTGAGCCATCGAAGATGCGGGAATTTTGGGAGAGGCCGCCGCCGGGGCCGCTGGAACTGCGCCAGCCTCGCTTTGGACGCGGGGAATCACATTTCTCCGCAGGATTTCGAACCCCTCCTGGGAGGCCTGTTCGAAGACCTTTTCCCGGGTTTCGGCGCTCAGAGCCATTCTGCTCTCGGTTTTCTGCCGGAGTATTCCGGAGCTGCTCCGGTATTTCGTCTGCCTCTCATTCGTTTGCATTCCAGTTTGTACTCCACCTGAAAAATCCGCCGGGATCGTTCTGTAGACGCGGGTCACGAGGTCGTAAACGGGCAGGCGCGCGTCCCGGTTGAGAAAAGCCTGAAAGTCCTCCCTGAAAAGCCGTTCCTCCGGGGAGTTTTCTCCCCACACTTCGAGGCGCCCGTTTTTTTGCGCGAACACGACCTTCACGAAGGGGTTGGAAGCTCTCCATTTCTCCGGCGTCGTTGGAGACGGGACCGAGCCCGCCTCCCGGGCCAGAGAGTCGTGGACGCTTTCAATCAGACGTTCCACCGCCTGTACCGCCAGGTCGACCTCCGCCGCGATCGCTCCTTCCAGACGACGTTCCACATAGGCCGATTCGCGTTCGGCCGCTCTGAGCGCAAGCATGCTGAGGGCGATGCTCGGCAGGAGCACCGCCAGTACAAACACCGCGAGAAGCGTACGAGCCCGTTTAATCATCTTCTCCCGACTGCTGATTTTTCGTTCTGTAAGCCTTGTTGCGAGTCGCCTTGCGCTGTTCGTTCGACATCGTTCCGTTCTCCGTCATGTACAACGCCATTCCTTCGAAATCCGATATTTCTTCCCGCATCGCCTCGGGGGCCGCGGCCGTCGGGGCCATCTCGGAAAGATACTGCGACCTCTCCCTCAACAAATCCGCCGCGGCCTGCGCCTGTCCCGCATCCGCCAGCCTCACGGCCTCATCGCGTATTTCCGCGTTTTTGGCCATCTCGACCTGAGAGGCAATATCCGAATCACGCTTTTGCGCCACTTCCTCCATTTTCGCTGTACAGGCGATTTCCAGAGGAGCCTTCAGGGTAATGGGCGCGCCGCTTGCCGCATCGATGTACTCGACGCTCATCGTTCCCGCCCGGAACCTCGTGCCGTCCTCGCCCTTTGGAATTTCCAGTTCGAACAGGGCATATTTTTCATTTCCATACAAATTTTCGATTTCTGTTTCTATTATAGCGCCGCTGGTCCTGCCTGAGCGTCCCACGAGTCTGACGGGTTTCGTTCCGCCTTCGCAGGAAAACGTCACCTTCAGCCGCCGCCCGGTGAGCGCCACGGCGTCCTTCATGTCGCGTTTGAAAATGTCGGCCAGAGAGGCCGGATCCTTTGCGAAATAGGCGTTGCCCCCGCTTTCGGATGCCAGCGCCGTCATCAGATCCTCATCGTAGTCGAGGCCCAGACCGATCGTCGTTATCGTCACCTCCTGCTCCGCGGCCGAGCGCCCGAGGCGAGCCAGGTCCCTGGGAGAAGATGGGCCCACGTTGGCGAGCCCGTCGGACAGAAGGACGATCCGGGGCACATAGCCATCCTCCGTCAGGGAGACGATTTCTTCGATGCCGAGGCTGACCCCGCTCCAAAGGGCCGTGTTGCCGTCAGCCTGCACGCGGGACAGAGCTCTTTCGAAGCGTCGCATATCCCCGGCCGGTCTGGCAGGGACGAGCACTCTGGCGGAGGAGTCATAGATCACCAGAGCCGCCCTGTCTCTTTCGTCCAGCAGCCGCAGCGCTTCGAGAGCGCCCAGCTTCGCGTTCCGCATCTTGCCGCCGGACCCCATGGACCCCGACTTGTCGATCACGACGGCCACCGCAAGGGGCGGACGGGAACGGGAGCCTTTTTTCTCCGGACGCAGGAGCGCTCTCACGGTCACGATCGAGGTTTTTTCTGAATCTGACTCCGAACGCGCCATGACAACCGGCGTGTCCGCGCCAACCTCCAGGACGACGGCCGGAGTTTCCGCGAAAAGCGAACCGGCGCTTCCAAACAGCAATACCGCCACAGCCAGTAATACGATCGATGTTCCTTCAACTTTACGTGATATTGATTTACGTGACATTGACGTCACCTCCTGACAAAGAGAATATAAAAACGCGGGCCTGAAGTTGTCACACCCGCGTTATCGATTTGTTACAAATTTGTGAACATAATGGGTTCGCCGCAAACGTCAGGGCTTTTTTTATAATGTTCCCCATAAGTCAGACAGAAAACGAGAAAAAACAAGAAAAAACAAGTAGTACAATGGTCAGTGAAATGGAGGTGACATTATGCCCCGTAAATTCAAAATCTATCTCGACACAAGCGCAATCAGCCACTTGGACCAACCCGGGAAAAGGAGCGAATTTGAGTACACGCGCCAATTCTGGCGCGATATTGAGAAGTACGATGTGTACATCTCCGAGGTCGTGATCCGTGAGCTTAGCAAGAGTGACCACGAAAAAGCGGCGACGCTGTTCGGTTACATTTCCGACATCGAATACACGCTCCTCGATAAGACCGACGAAGTCTACGCTCTCGCGGACAGAATAATACAACGAAAGATTTTGCCGCCAAAAAGTATTGAAGATGCCAGACACATCGCCCACGCGCTCGCGGCCGAGTGTGACTATCTGCTGACCTGGAATATGAATCACCTGGCAAACGTAGATACCAACGAGGGAATTCGGCTTCTGACGTTTGACCTGATGCGGAAGCCGATACTGATTATACCGCCGTCAATGCTCGTCAAAAAGGAGGCGTCTGACGATGACGACGCTTAAAATCTCCAAAGATTACACATTGGAAGACATTCGCAAAATCCGCGACTATGCCTACTATCGCCGACTTGAAATCGGCGACGAAGCCTACGAGAAAGAGGCGCGTCAGGACTACTTGAAAGGGTTGGCTATTCTCAACAATCTGAAAGCCGGAAAGCCAAACCGAGTGAGAGCGTAACCAGAGCCCTCTGTTTATCACAGTTCGTTATCGTATTGTCAAGGTTCTGTCACATTTGCTGCCTGTGCGAAGTTTGAGCAGGTAATCATTCCGTCGCTTCTGCCCGTCGGGTTCTTTTGTGGAGCGTCTCAGGTGTATAATTTTTTACAGAGTTGAATAAAATTGAGGGGCAAAAATAATGATCGTAACCGTTTTGGTTGAAAATACGTCCATTTCGGAAGACCTGGAGTGGGAACACGGACTTTCCCTGTACATCGAAACCTGTGGGCGCGCCCTTCTGTTTGACATGGGAGGAAGCGGGCTTTTCGCGAAAAACGCGGAGAAACTGGGGCTGGACGTGTCGAAGGCGGAACTGGCGATCGTCTCTCATGGTCATTCCGACCACGGCGGAGGGCTCGGCGCGTTTCTGGAAATCAATCCGTCGGCTCCGGTTTACGTGAGCCGCGGCGCTTTTGGACACTACTGCGTCCTCCGGACCAGCGGGGTCATGGAGTACGCGGGGCTGAACCAGGATTTCGCGGGAGAAAGCCGCCTCGTTTTCGCCGACCGTCACCTGAAAATCGGCAAAGGGCTCGAACTGTTCTCCGACGTCCACGGAACGAAGTGGAACCCCAGGGTCAACGACTGCCTTTACGAAAAGACGAAGGATTCCTCCAAATCCGACGACTTCGAAGCCGACGCCTTCAGCCCCGACTGTTTTTCCCACGAACAGAACCTGATACTGGAAGAAAATGGAAAGACATACCTTTTCACGGGCTGCGCTCACGCCGGAATCGTCAACATTCTGGAGCGTTTTCGGGAGATTCGGGGGGCCTTTCCGGATGAGGTCATCGGCGGGTTCCACCTGAGCAATCCCCTGACCGGCGAGGGAGAAGATCCCGATACCCTCGACGCCATCGGGCGTTACCTTCTGGAGACCGGCGCGCGATTTCACACGGGACACTGCACTGGGGCGGAACCCTATGAGCGGCTGAAGACCCTCCTCGGAGACCGGTTGTTTCCCCTGTCCACGGGGTATCGGTACGCGGGAGCATGAGACAATAAATTAATACAAAATTTTATTCACCAAAGGAGGTTGTTTTTATGGCAGAGGGTAAAAAGAAATTGGGGCTGGCTACAAAAATATTGATCATGATGGTGATCGGCGCGGCTCTTGGGTATGTGTTCAAGGGGAGCTACGAGGTGTGGGGACAGGTGACGACGCCGCTGGGGACCATCTTCATTCGCCTTCTGAAGATGACGATCATGCCGCTGGTGTTCTTTTCCATCGTTTCCGGAGTGGCCAGCGTCGCCGATTTGCAGAAACTGAAGAAGGTGGGGGGAACCTTCCTGATGTTCTGGCTGTTCGCCTCCGGCCTGGCCGCGCTCTGCGGGATTGTCTGGGCCTATATCATCCAGCCCGGCGTTGGGATCAAGCTCACTGAGGAGGGGCTGTACAGCACGGAGGGCGTCAGCATCGTCGACAGCCTCGTGAAGTGGTTCCCCGACAACGTGAGCGCCTCGTTCGCCCAGTTCAACATCCTGCAGGTCATCGTGTTCGCCCTCTTTGTGGGCATCGCCATCGCGACGCTGAAGAAGAACGACGAAATCCGCGGTACTCTGGCCCGCTTTTTCGAGTACGCCAACACGCTGATCAGCCGGATCGTCGAGATCGTTATGGGATTCGCCCCCATCGGCGTCTTCTGTCTGATGGCGGATGTGACCGGCACGCTGGGGCACGAGGTGCTCACGGGGCTCGGCAAGATGCTGCTCACCCAGTATGTGGCCTATGCGACGCTGATTCTCATTGTCTTCCCGATTTTGCTGAAGGTCTTCGCGAAGGTCAGTCCTCTGCAGCATTACATCAATATTTATCCCGCGATGGTGCTGGCGTTTTCCACCTGCAGCTCCAGCGCGACCCTGCCGCTCACCATGAAATGCACCAAAGAGCGCGCCGGCGTGCCTGAGGATATTGTCAACCTTCTGGCGCCTCCCGCTGCGACCATCAACATGCAGGCCTGCTGCGCGGAGATGCCCATCTACGCTATTTTCGCGGCTCAGATCTACGGCATTCACTTTGGACCGGCGCAGCTGGCGATCATCTGTCTTTTGGGAATTATCATGGCGGCCGGAGTTGCCGGCGTTCCCGGCGGCGGCATCATGATGTCGGCCATTATGATGCAGAGCATGGGGCTGCCCCTGACCATCGTCCCCTGGGTTGCGGGCATTTACAGGCTGATCGACATGCCCAACACCATGCTGAACGTCACGGGCGATACGGTGGGAATGGTGACGACGGCCTCCGTGCTCAAAACGCTGGACAAAGGAACCTTCGACGCGAAAAAATCATAGCGGTTCGTGAGAATTGACCCGTGAAAAACACCCGTGAACCGGACATCCTGGCGTCAGTCAACTTCGACTCCACAACCCGGGTGAATGAAGTATGGAGTTTGCCTTTCTTTCACGTCGAGGCGCTTCATCGCGACGTACGGGATCGGCTGCTCTCACGTCTGTCGAAACTGCAGGCCGGCGCATCGTCGTTGGCCTGCCTTCTTTTAGGAGCCTCCGGGTCGGGCAGGACGCACCTGCTGGGAAGCCTCCGGGAGGAAATTTTCAGAAGACCGGAATTTCACGGCGCGTCATTTCTCTGGATCGACCTTCGGAACCTGAGGCCGACGGACGGTGCGGGCGCGGGGCGGATGCTGCTGGAAGGGACTCTGGATTCTCTGCGCAGAGCGGGCCCTCGGGGAGAACCGCAGTATCGGCTTCTGCTTCTCAAGCTCCTGAGCTTTTTGGGAAAAGAAGAGGAAGCGTGCCGCGCCTACCTCCGTCTTCTCGAAAGCAGCGGGTCGGAGTGGCTTGAGCGGGACGTGAGCAAAATCTGCGGAGAGCTCAAAAAGGAGCGCCGCGTTTTGCCCGGCGGCCTGCGGGGGCTTTTGCTGGCGCTCTTCGCCCTGAACTGCTCCGACGAACGCTCCGACCTGGCCTGGAGGTGGTTGCGGAAGGACGAGGAGAAAAACGACGGAAAGGCGACGGCGGAAGGCCCGGGACAGAATACCTCGGAGTGGAGCGTTCCGGAAAGAAAACACCTTTCTTTGAGAGAATGTCAAAGAGATTTCCGCGAACTTTTCGCCGCTCTGATCCAGCTCCTGACCTTACGGGGCCCTGTGCTTCTGGCGGTGGATCAGACGGACGAGGTCATGAAGAGCGGTTTGTCCGCGGCGGGAGAGCTGCGGAAGGAACTGGCCCGTGTCGTCGGCGATGTGGAGGGGGTCTTCGCGATTGTGTCCGCGCCGGAGGATTTTCGGCCGGACGGGGAGAATACCCCTGACTGCTTTTCCGATCGGGAAACGTTGAATCCTCTCTCCGATGCGATGGTGGCGCAGATGTTGATCGCCAGCCGTCTCGACGAGACTTTTCACCGGGAAGGTTTTTCCGCGCCCTGGTCGGTGTGGCCCTTCAGACCGGAGGCCTTCATCGGCTGCTCTCTGTCCCCGCGGGAACTTTTGACGCTCTGTGCCCGTCATCGGGATCAGTGTTTGAGGCGCGGCGAGGTGACCGAGCTTGCTTCCTTCGAGGATTTTTCTTCGGCGGGTTTTTTCTCCCCTGAGCCTCATTCGGAGGGGCGGCCTGCGGCGGCTCTCCATTTTGACGAGATCATCGAGGTGGAACCCCGACGGGAGGAAATCGTTTTGGGCTATTCCAGCAGCATGCCCGGACAAATTGCCCCTGTGGTTCTGCCTGTGCAGGACCTTCGCCTCCATGGGGTTCTTCTCGCGGACGGCGGAGCCGGGAAGACGACGCTCCTGCGCCGGATTCTTGAAGAAAGCGTGGCCTTTGGAATCCCCTCCGTTCTGCTGGAGGAATCGGCAGGTTCCCGTCCCGCCGGAGAGCCGGTCGTCTCTTTGGATTTGTCAGGCCCTCAGGAGACGGACCTCGCCTCCGAGATGGAAAGGGTGCTTGAGGGAAAAGCGCGTATTTTCGCCGTGAATTTCGGCGGACTGCTGCCCGGAGAAAAGAAAACGCTGGCCGATCGATTGCTGAAATCCCTGTTGACCTCTTTGATGCCTTTTCCCCTGTCGGGGGACAACGTTTCTCCGGCTCGCCTGAAAGTGCTGCTGGCTATAGACGACGCTTACGGCTTTGCTTTTTCAGGAGGGACCCCGATGGACGGCGACGGTCTGTCCCTTCTGATGGAGCGGGCGAAGCGGCTGGGGCTGGGGATTCTTTTCTCCTCCCGGCGTCCAGACGACGTGGACGCGTTCCTCTCCATGAAGGTCGGCACTTTTTTTCTGGGCCGGGCCGGAGTTCCCCGAATCCTGTCGAAGATAGAAGCCAGGGTCCAGGGGTGGGGAGGGCCTTCCGGGACGATTCCTCACCTGAAGACGGGAGAATTTTTGATGCGTTCCGGAGAAACCGCTCCCGTGACGCTCAGAGTTGTTCCGCCCCGGTCAGACCGGAAGGACGTTCCACTTTTTCACTGACTTTTTCTGTTCCGTCACTCATTCCATCCCGTTTTTTGCGCTGCGGCGCTCCAGCAGAAGGAGATTCCACCACCTCCCGTTTTTGTCGCGGCCAAGGCGTTCCCGAAACCCCACAGTCCTGAACCCGCATTTGTGGTGCAGGGCGATGCTGGGGGCGTTGGCGTCCTGTATGCCGGACTGGAGGGTCCAGAACCCCGCTTCCTCCGAGGCCTCGATCAGGGCCTTCAGCAAAATTTCTCCTATTTTTCGTCCTCGATGCCTTTCGGAGACGTAGATGCTGACCTCCGCAACTCCGGCGTAGACCCGTCGTCCGCTGACAGGAGAGAGGACGACCCATCCCACGATTTCCCCATCGATCAGAGCGACGATGCGGCATCCTTCGATATGCGCCTGGTTCCATTTTTCGTAGGGGGGAACTTCCGCCTCCAGAGTGGAGAGCCCCGTCTCGATGCCCTGCCGGTAGATCTCGGCCACCTGGGGCCAGTCCTCCGGGGTCATGGCTCGAAGAACCACATCCATCTCTTTGTCCATGCCTTTCACTTCCTTTAAAAGATGTATGACTTTGCGGATGTTCGTAATTTTAGCACGGCTTTCGGGCAGGTTATGCCGTCTTCAGGTATACTTGGAGGCTGAAAAGATTTTTTGGGGAGGCTCTCAATGACGGAAGAGGAACGGAAGGCCGCGGGAAAAGGGATTCGCCTCGTGGTCTGCGATATGGACGGAACCCTGCTGGACAGCGGGAAAAAAATTTCGGAGCCCGCCATGGAGGCAATTCGCCTGGGCCGGCGGCAGGGGATTGCCACCACGATTTGCTCCGGACGGCTTTACCTCATGCTTGCCGCCTACGTGAAACGGCTGGAGCTGGACATCCCCTTCATCTCCGGCAACGGCGCGGCGGTCGTGGACCCTCTGAAAAACGAGGTTCTTCACTGCAGACCCCTTCCCGTGGAGGACGCGGAAAGCCTCTTCGCCTTCTGCGCCGCCTGGAAGCTCGACTACTGCGCGCTGGGGCCCCAGGGGGGATTTTTTTCACGGGAGGGGAAGTGCATCGAACGTTTCATCAATTACAATAAAATCGCCTTCGAGGCGGGCGTGGAGGAAACGCCGCTGCAGTTTTTCGACGACGGGCACAAAAACGCGCTGGAGATCCCCATTCACAAGGTTCTGATTTATCGCTCGAACGAGGAGGAGAAGGCCCGTATCCGGAAATTTCTGAGCGGGAAAAAAGAACTTGCCGCCACCTCCTCCGACCCGCTTCTGGTCGATATTATGGCTTCGGGCGTGGACAAGGGCTATGGCCTTCGTCAGCTCGCCCGTCTGATGAATATCCCGAAGGAGGAAATCTGCGTTTTCGGCGACTACCTGAACGATACTCCGATGTTTGCGGAGGCGGGACTTGCGGTGGCCATGGGCAACGCCTGCGAAGAAGCCAAAGCCATGGCGGATTTTGTCACGGAGTCCAACGACTGCGACGGGGTCGCCGTGGCCTTTCGAAAATATATTTTGCGCTGATTTTATATTGCGCGCTGACCAGGAGAAATCAAAACAGCCATGGAACTCAAAATCGAAAAAATGTCCAGTGACGGCAGCGGTATTGCCCGTACGGAAGAGGGGGTCGTGTTTGTGCCGGGGGCCCTGCCGGAAGAAACAGTGGAGGCGGAGGTCGTCGTCCGGAAAAAGGATTTTGCCGTGGCGCGCCTGGTGGCTCTGAAGGAAGCTCACCCCCGCAGAATCGCTCCCGCCTGTCCCGTGTTCGAGAGCTGTGGAAGCTGTCAGCTGCAGCACGCCGAATACGGCCTTCAGACGGAGCTCAAGGCTGGCCTGGTTCGGGACGCGCTGGCCCGTATCGGAGGGTTCGATCTTCGAGAGGAGGGGTTTTCCGGGCTGGAATGCGCACCGAGCCCTCAGATCTGGGGTTATCGCAACAAGGCCTCCTTTCCCGTGCGAAAGATTCGGGGCAAACCCGTGGCGGGATTTTATCAGGCTGGCAGTCATCGCCTGGTGCAGCTGGAAAGCTGTCCTGTGAACGCCGCGCCGCTGAACCGGCATTTCGGAGTTCTTCAGAGGGAGTTGCCGAAGCTGGGCATGGACGCCTGGAGCGATCGGGAAATGAAGGGGACTCTGAGGCATATCGTTCTGCGGGCCGGACTCCATACCGGCGAAACGCTGTTTTCTCTGGTGGTCGGCAGCCGGCTGGACACCGCGAAAATGAAGAAAATAGCGAGTTTGAGCGGTATTTTGAAAAATGTGACCACCCTGACGCTGAATCACAACCTGCGTCCCGGAAACGTGATTTTGGGGGAGCGGACGGAGGTGCTCCGGGGAGACGGCCTGATCTCGGAACGTCTGGACGGCTGGACGCTCAGGTACGATACGGAGTCCTTCTTCCAGGTCAACACGGACCAGTCGATTCGCCTGTATCGCCACGTACAGGGACTTGCCGCCGGAAAAACGCTGGAGCTTTACAGCGGGGTGGGGTCCATGACCTGCTATCTCTCTGAGGTCGGTTTTGTGACCGCCGTGGAGGAATGGCGCGGCGCGGTGGGACTGATGAAGAAAAATCTGGAGGACAACGGCATCGGTAACGTTCGAGCCCTCTGCGGCAGGGCGGAGGATGTGATGACGGACCTGACGGGAGAGTATGATTCGGTGGTGCTGGATCCGCCCCGAAGCGGATGTGAACGTCGGGTTCTGGACAAAACAGGGGAGTTTGCTCCGGAACGGATTGTGTATGTTTCCTGCAATCCCTCGACCCTGGCCCGGGATCTCAAAATTCTGACCGATGGCGAAAAGAAGACAAAATATACGGTGAAATCCATACGAGCGTTCGACATGTTTCCGCAGACGGTTCACGTGGAAACGGTTGTGCTGCTGGAACGGAGAAGGTGATTTTTATGGAACTGATACAGCTTGGAGAGCGTACCTGGTACATACCAGGACGAGTAAATATCGGTTATTACGAGGAAAAAGGCCAGGGTTACCTGATCGACACCGGTCTGGACGAGGACCACGGACGAAAAATTCTGAGACTGCTGAACGAAAAACGGGGGATTCCTCTTCGGGCCATCGTCAATACCCACTCCAACGCCGACCACATCGGGGGAAACGCCTTCATTCAAAAACGCACAAACTGCGAGGTCTGGACCACCCGCATCGAGGGAATGCTGACGGAGCACACCTCTCTCGAACCGTTGCTGCTCTGGTCGGCCTGGCCCTTCAGGGCGATTCGGGGGAAGTTCAGCGAGGCTCAGCCTTCGCGGGTGACGTTTATCGGAGAGGCCAAAGCGGTTCCCATCTCGAAGTCCTCCATGAGCGAGGCCCTGGATACCGACTATTCGATTATGGACACGGAGCTGACGGCGACGCCTCTTCCGGGACATTTTCTCGACATGATCGGCGTAAAGACTCCGGATGGCGTTTTTTTTCTGGCGGACGCGCTGTTCGAACCGGCGATTCTTCTCAAATATCGTTTTTGCGTGATGCTCGACGTGACGAGCGCCTATAAGACGCTGGACCGCATCGAGGCCGCGGAGGCGAGGTGGTTCGTACCCTGCCACGCGCCGGTCACGTCGGACATTCATGAACTGGTCCGGCAGAATCGAGAAGGGCTGGCCTGGATCAGCGATGCCGTGGAGCGAACTCTGAAGGAGGCTGAAACGCCTCTGACCCGGGAGGAAATTTTGTCCCGGATCGGAGTTGCCAACGGCCTGGAGATGGACGCTTTACATCTGCTGCTTAATCTGACCTCCATCTCCGCCCATTTGACGTATCTGTCGGAACAGGACAGGGTGGAGCCCTTCGTGGAGAACTGCCGCCTGCTGTGGCGCTGCAAACGAAGCGATTGACATTCATTTGAAACATTCATTTGAAATCAGATATTGAAATCAGATTGAAAATTAGATTGAAAACAGAGTTGAAGTCAAATTTGAAGTCAAACCTGAAATCAGAGGCTCGAACCGCGGGCTTCGCGTAAGTTACCGCTTTCGCCGCTCAGGTTGTCCAAAAGCAGGAGAGAAAAGTCCAATCGTCTCTCCTGTTTTATTATCCCGTTTTGTTACGTTTTTATAAATTAATTTAGTGCAATAAAATATTACAATGATTAGCTGTTATGTTCTAATGGCTTTGAAAAATTAAGTATCTTTGCTGAATAGCAATATGGGAAAATTTATACTATACTAAAAAAATAGTTTTGTCCTGCATGATTTCATCTTTTCATGTTCGGGAAATCGCGTGTAGATGAAAGGCAGCGGCGGGATCGGGTTTTATGGGGTTTAATGGGGTTTTAATGGAACAGTTCTCTGTTCTATGTGTTCTATACATTACAGAAAGGCAGGAGTTGCTATCTTGTTGATGAATCCTGTAGTTCTTTCCGTTGTAGTGATGATTTTGCTGTGTTTGTTCAACCTCAATGTTCTTCTGGCTCTTTTGTTTTCCGCGCTGGTGGCCGGCTGGGCCGCGGGTATGCCTCTGGCCCGCACGATCGAGGTTCTGATCGGCGGAATGGGAGGAAATTCCGAGACCGCCCTCAGTTACGTTTTGCTGGGGACCCTGGCCGTGGCCATCAGTACCACCGGACTGCCTCATCTGGCCTGCAGGCGCCTGACGGAAATCGTGCGGGGACGCAAATTTTTCCTGCTGCTTCTTCTGGCGGCGGTGGCCTGTCTCTCCCAGAACCTGATCCCCATCCACATCGCGTTCATTCCCATCCTCATTCCCCCCATGCTGGAGCTTTTCAATCAGCTCAAAATCGACCGCAGAGCGGTGGCCTGTTCTCTGACCTTCGGACTGAAAGCGCCCTATATCGCTCTGCCTTTTGGCTTCGGCATGATTTTCCACGGCATTCTGGCCGCGGAGATGGGCAACAATGGCCTGACCATCGACAAGGCCAACATGTGGCATTACACCTGGATTCTTGGAGGCGGGATGATCTTTGGTCTGCTGTGCGCCATTTTCCTTTCCTATGCCCGACCCCGGTCCTATGAGAATCGCGAAATTGCCGGCCTGGATGAAACTCACGCGGTGACGGATCACCTGAACCTGAAGCACCTGGCGACGCTGGCCGCGGTATTTGTGGCCTTCGGGGTGCAGCTGCTCACCAGTTCTCTGCCCCTCGGCGCTCTGGCCGCGCTTCTTCTGATGACGGTGACGGGAGCGATTCACTGGAAGGAACTCGACTCCTCCGTGGCCGGAGGGATCAAGCTCATGGGCCTCATCGCCATGATCATGCTGGTTGCGGCCGGGTACGGCACGGTCATTCGTGAAACGAAAGGCGTCGACGAGCTGGTTGCGGCCGTCGTGAACATGGTGGGAGGCAGTCAGGCCTGGGGAGCCTTCCTGATGCTTCTGATCGGGCTTCTGGTGACGATGGGCATTGGAACTTCCTTCGGAACGATTCCCGTTGTAGCCGCGATTTATTGCCCTCTGGCCACGCAACTGGGCTTCAGCGTTGGAGCCACCGCCTGCCTTCTGGCCGCGGCCGCGGCTCTGGGAGACGCGGGATCTCCCGCTTCCGACTCCACCCTTGGCCCCACATCGGGACTCAACGCGGACGGACAGCACAATCACATCTGGGATACCTGTGTGCCGACCTTCCTGCATTACAATATCCCTCTCATTATTTTTGCCATGATCGGGGCCATGCTGCTGTACTAAAGTAAAGACCTCCGAAGGGCTGAAATTCAATTCAATAAAAACGGTAACGGGGAAAACTCGATTCTCCGTTACCGTTTTTCTTTTTCCTGTTTGAATTGTCGGGTCTTTACTTTAATCGGGTATAAACGCGGTTCCCCGGGCGACAATATCGACTCTTCCCGTTATTTGGAGGTTTTGGATGACTCCGTCGCGACAGTCCGCCTTCACCTCGATGACGCCTCCAGGCTGGGCCACCCGCAGAGCGGCGCTTTTGCCGGTTCGAAGGGCTTCATAAACGCCCAGCGCGGCGGTCCCGCTGCCACAGCCCCGTTCCCAGACGAGAGAGCCCGTTTCCCTGACGCACACCAGAGGCTCTATGCGGCAGGCTTCGGCGTCGTGGAGCACAATGCCGAAGGCGGGAGCCTCCAGCGCCTCGCCCCATTTCTGAACGTTCTCCAGCGCCATGCCCCTGGGATCGTCTCCCATGTCCTTCAGAGGCGCGATGATGTGGGTGATGCCTGGCATGTGGACCGCGGTGAATGTCTTCACCGTTTTACCCGTCGGCAGCCTGATTTCCTCCATGCTTTTCGGGAGCGGCATACGCACCGTTCCGAAATAACCGCTTCCGGCGGGGCGTATCCCGCACTCCATAATCTCCTCCGCGCCGGAGACCTCCAGAGGAATTTTCAGCTCTTCGCCCTCCCGATAGCCCTTTTGAAAGGCCAGCCAGGCGGCCAGGCTCATCGTCGCGTTGCCGCAAAATTCGCCCCCCGACATGTGCAGCCTTGCCCACGCGTTTCCCGCCGGGCGTTCCAGAAAACCGACCTGTTCCGCGTAAACGTTTTCATAGGCCATAATTGCCGCTCCCACCCTGCCATACAGACTCCGGTCCATGGGGGTTTCCACCAGAATCGTCATGTTTTGCGTGGGGCTCAGTTTCACAAACTGGACTTCTCGTGTCCTTTCAGTCGACATGTTCATGCTTTTTTCCATCCGGTTTCATTTGCAGAGTTCCCAGCCGTTGCAGTGCAGGTGATCCGGAGTCACGCCGCTGTGAGGCGCCTTGATTTCCGCTCCGTATCCCAGAACGGCCAGGGAGAAAAGCCGGAACCCCTCCGGCAGGCCCAGCAGGGGAGGGACGACGTTTTCCCGTTCGGGTCGATTGGCGATTTGCAGCCAGGCGCCCTCCAGGCCCAGCGCCCGGGCGGCGAGCAGGATGTTCTCCATGGCGCAGGCGCCGTCCTCCATCCAGGTTCCATCCGTCAGATGGTGGATTTTTTCGTAATTTGCCACGTCCACGCAAACGGCGATGGCCAGAGGCGCGGAACCCACCATGCGGGTGCGTTCGGAGGCGGCGCCGATGGCGTCCAGAAGTTTCCGGCTGTCTATGCGTATGAAGTGACAGGGCCGGATGTTCATGGCGCTGGGCGCGGCGAAGGCGCATTCCAAAAGGATTTCGACTTTTTCCGGTTCCACCGGACGAGCTTCGAAAACTCGAATACTGCGTCGTCCCATAATGACGCGGATTGTCTCGGACTCGCGGAGGGCCGCGTTTTTGGGACGGTCGGCAGATATTGGTTCAAAATTTGCCATAAAAATCGCTTCCTTTCACATTATTTCCATATGACTGAAAATAAGTTACTGCTGATTTGCCGCTTTTACATCTGCAGTTCTCCGGAAATAGAGGCCTAGGGGAATAATTCTGAAATGACGCCGCAAAATGGGTCGGATGGCAGGTGTTATTGGTGAGAAAGCGCCGTTGCGGCCACGATCTCTGCACATGACCTCTGCATCGGCGCTTCGTTCTTCAATTTTCTCGTCAGATTATTCGCGCGTCGTGTTCCACTCGCTGCATCATCGCCCGGATGTACCCCAAAGCGTAGGCCATTCCCGTGTGCCAGGGGGACGGAGAGGCCACGAGAGGGGAGTGGTCCGGAATGATGACGCCTCTGAAGTCGTTGCGGTGGAGAATCTCCAGAACCCGATAGACGTCGATGTCGCCTTCGTCGATGAACGTTTCGTGGTAGGTGGGAATGCGTCCCCGGACGTTCCGGAGGTGGACGTAGGCAATGGCGTTCTGGGAGGCGTAGCTTTCGATGGCGTCGTAATAATTGCAGCCGTTCATTTCCGCCAGAGTGCCGACGCACAGTTCGAGGGCGTTGCAGTGACTGGAACGAACGTCCAGAAGTTTCTGATAGAGCTCCGGGCGCCACACGAGGCGCGGCGTTCCCCTCACAAAGGCGAAGGGAGGATCGTCGGGGTGGGCGGCCAGCTTCACGTTGGATTCCTCCGCCACGGGGACAAGTTCCTGAATAAACCATGAAAACCGTTCCCACAGTTCGTCGTGAGAGATTCGGGTCGCCTCGTTGACGGCTGCGGGATCCCTGCTGTGGGCGTCGGGGTCGTAGAACATGTTCCAGACCATGCCCTTCGGAAGCGGGCGTTCGACGTTTCCGTCCGCGCCGACGGACTCGGCTCCGCCTCTGGCGAAGTTGCCCGTCACACGACCCGCGACGCCCGCCAGGCTGAAGTTGTAGCCGATTATGGGTATTCCCGCCGCTCCCATGTTTCGAACGAGTTGTTTCAGCTGCTCCATTTGCTTCTGCTTCTCGGGCCCGTCCAGCAGAATGTCGTACCAGAAACCGGGATCGAAGTTTTCGATGGCCTCGAATTTCAGCCCTTCCTCCTCGACCTGACGCCGGATGGCCAGGAGTTCATCTTTGGTCCAGACCGTCCGATTGCGCGTCACGCCCCATCCGTCTTCGTCCCCCACCGGCTGGTTGTCCGTGGTGACGGCGGCCGATGGCGTTTCCTTATGAAAATAGTCCACCAGATGAATGACAAGGTGGGTACAGCCCAACTGCTTCGCGTATTGAAAGTTCTCCCGGGTCAACTGGTGGCGATAAAACACCATTGCAAGATTCATAAGAATTCACCTCAAAATATACATCCGGGGGCGAGATTCCGCCGACACGGAGTCCCCGCGAATTACACAGCCCGCGGTTGCCGGTTCGTCGTTTGCGCGTCCCCCGGATTGTATTTATTGCCGAATTTTAGTTCTTTTTTCAGATTGATTCCTTACTTCAAATCTTACTTCAGATTAACGCTCTTTTTGTAAAGTTCCAGTACCTCTGCCGGTTTCGATTTCAGAAACTCCTCCACGGAGGGGGCGGCCAGGGCGATGAAAGCGGCCTTGTCCACCGTCACGAACTCCATTCCGTGGTCTTTCAGGAACTTCTCATTGGCGGCGACGTCGGCCAGGAAGATTTCACGCTCGTGAGCTTCCGCCGCTTTTCCCGCGTCGAGAACGGCCTTCTGAAGGTCGGCGGGCAGCTTCTGGAAGAATTCCTCTCCGATTGTGAGATAAATCCAGCCGTATACGTGCTCCGTCAGGTTGACGTACTTCTGGACTTCGTAGAGAGAACCGCTGCGGATCAGGTCAAGAGGGTTTTCCTGTCCGTCGATGACGTTCTGCTGCAGGGATGTGAAAATTTCGGAGAAGGCCATCGGCGTCGGTTTGGCTCCGAAGGACTCCCACACCTTCACGAACAGGGGAACGTTCGGGACGCGGATTTTGAACCCGTTCAGGTCGCCGGGCTTCGCGATGGGACGGTTGCTGGTCAGGTTGCGGGGAGCGCGGAGGAATGTGGAAATGGGACGCAGTTTTACCTTCTCGATGACTTCCTTCTCGATGGCCTTGCCGATTTCGCCCGTCAGGATCTTCGTCCGGTGATCGTCGTCCCGGATCATGTAGGGCACTCCGATGAGAGCGCAGGTGGGAGCCCAGTTCTGCATGGATTCACCCGTGATGACCATGTGAGCGATCCCCGTGTGGATGGCCTGAATGTTGTCCACTTCGTTGCCGATCTGTTCGTTGGGGAATACCTGGCAGACGATGCGTCCGCCGGAAAGTTTCTCCACTTCTTCGGCGAACTTCACGGACCCCTTGTGCCAGGAGTGATCTTCATTGGCCAGGTGCCCCAGCTTCAGGGTATACTCCGGAGCGGCGGAGGCCATCCCCGCAAATACGAACAACAACGCAAGCGCCAGTACTGCAGTGAATCCTTTTCTCACAATTACCGCCTCCTTTAAATTTTTCAGGGCGTCAACCCTGAAAAGTTAATACCACTTTACAGGTTTCAAGCGGTTTTTCCTCAATCAGACGGAACGCTTCCGCGGCCTTCGCAAAAGGAAATGTGTGGGAAATCAGTTTTTCGGCGGGCAGCCCTTTGCCGAACCATTCGATGACCCGGGGGAACATGCCGCAATTCAGACGCGATCCAAGAATGGAAAGCTCTTTTTTCGTTATTTCAAGGGGAACGATGGACATGGGGGTTTCGGAAAAACCGAGATGGGCGACTCTCCCCGCGGCAGACGCCATTTGCAGGAGGGACGGGAAAAGCTGAGGAAGACAGACCGCGTCGACGATCAGGGGAACGCCGTCGCCTTTGGTCCATTGGAGCATTTCGTCCTCCAGTTTCGACGTTTTGCTGTTGACGACGACCTCCGCTCCAAGCTGTTTCGCGACTTCCAGCCGGGAATCCAGAATGTCCGCCACGGCGACCCTGGCCCCCAGAAGGGTGGCGCTCATCAGGACGGTCAGCCCGATGGGGCCCGCTCCCATGACCAGCACCCGATCCTTTGCGGTGCAGTCGGTGCGGGAGAGGACGTTGGCCGCGATGGAAAAGGGCTCCACCAGAGCGGCTTTTTCCCAGGACCATTCCTTCGGGACGACGTGGGCGTTGGCGGCGGGAACGGCGACGTACTCCGTCATGCCGCCGTCCCGGTGAACTCCGAAAACCGCCAGCTTCGCGCAGACGTTGTGACGCCCCACGGAACAGGGGTAGCACGCGCCGCAGCTGGTTACGGGGTCCACCGCCACGTGGTCGCCGATTCGGAGCCCCTGGACGCCCTCGCCCAGAGCGGCGACTTCTCCGGCGAACTCGTGTCCGATGATGCGGGGATACTTCGCCAGCGGGTTCGTTCCGTGATAGATGTGCATGTCCGAACCGCAGATTCCGGCCGCGTGTACGCGCACCAGCACCTCACCGGGCCCGGCGGAGGGGTTCTTCAGGTCCACGATTTCGAGACTGTGGGGCTCTTTGACGTAAATGGCTTTCAAGCCGGTTTGCCTCCTTCATTTTGTCCTGAACGGAATGATTTTCATATCTTATAAATCTTATAAATTTTGTCTTACAGATTTTTCGAGATCCACTTTTTAGTTCTTCTATTCTATCATTTCCGCCGGATTGTGTCTCATCAAGATACTGTAAAGAAAAGGCATTTGATAAAAATATGATGATGAACCTGTGGACGAGCCCCCCTTTGCCGCTACTTTATCAGTTGGACGAGGCCCATCGTGAGGACCGGAAAGTACGTAAAGAGCAGCAGGCAGGCCACCATCGCGAGGAACGACGGGATTATCGCGACGGAGATTCTTTCTATGCTCTCGCCGGAAATCGCCGACGCGACGAAAAGGTTTATGCCGTAGGGCGGAGAGATAAAGCCTATGGCAAGGTTGACCGTGATGATGAGGCCGAAGTGTATCGGGCTCATGCCGAGATTTTTCACTATCGGAAGCAGAATGGGCGTGAGGATTATCACGGCCGGAATGTTGTCCACGAAACAGCCGAGGATGAGCAGGAAAACATTTATCGCGAAAAACACCACGTAGGGGTTGTCGGAGAGGTTCGTGAGCCATCTGGCAATCTGCCCCGGGATCTGCGCCATCGCGAGATAGCTGGCGAAGGCCATCGACAGTCCGATCATGAACTGCGTCGCGCCGTTTATCAGGCCGGCGCTCCTCAGGCACTCGTAGAGAATTTTCGCGTCCAGCTCCCTGTAAACGAACTTGCCGATTATTATCGAATAAACCACGGCGACGACGGCCGCTTCCGTCGGAGTGAAAATTCCGCCGTAAATCCCGCCCAGGATGATCACCGGCACCATGAGCGCCCATATCGCGTCGATAAACGCTGTCCAGACTTTACGCAGCGTCGGGCGTTCCGTCGAGCTGAGGTAGTTGTGTTTTTTCGCCGTGACCCAGCAGACCAGCATCAGCGCGATGCCGATTATTATCCCCGGGACGACCCCCGCTATGAACATGTCGCCGATGGAACACTGCGCCACGATACTGTAAATCACAAACGGGATGCTCGGCGGGATAATCACGCCGATGGTTCCCGCCGAAGCGGTGATCGCCGCGGCAAAAGGCGCGTCGTATTTGCGCTCCTTCATGGAGGGAATCATAAAAGAACCTATCGCGGAAACGGTGGCCGGGCCGGAACCCGAGATCGCCGCGTAAAACATGCAGGCCAGAACCGTCACCATCGAAAGCCCGCCTGTGATAAAACCCACGAGGCTGTCCGCGAGGTTCACGATGCGGCGGGAAATTCCGCCGTTGCACATCAGGGCGCCCGCGAGTATAAAAAACGGAATCGCCAGCAGCGGGAACGAGTCCAAACCCGTCGCGGATTTTTGCGCGATCAGCATGAGGGATATGTCCGGGTTGGTGAGCCAGAGACAGATCGCCGTGGCGATCCCCAGCGTGATTCCTATCGGGACGCTGAGGGCGATGCCCACGATGAGAATTATAAAAAGAAGTACGGAACCGCTCATGCCTCAACGCCACCTTTTATTATTTTTTGTATTTCGATGATGAGCCGTATGCACATGAGACCGCAGCCGACCGGAACGGAAGCGTAGGTAAGCGACATCGGCAGCCGCATTGCCGCGGAGACCTGCCCGGTGTCCATGAGAAATATCACCAGCGCCGTGCCGTACCATGTGAGGAAAAAGCTGAACAAAAACCACACGAACAAAATGACGAGTTCGAAAATTTTTCGGGAGCGGCCCTTCAAAACGTTCGCCAGCATCTCGACGCGGAAATGCGTGCGCTCCCTGACCGCGTAACTCGCGCCTGTCCACGAAAGCCAGAGAAAGATATAACGCGCCAGCTCCTCGCTCCACGACAGGGAATTATGAAAGATGTACCTCATGACAACCTGGACGAAAACCAAAGCGGTCATAATCGCCAGACTCCACACCACAAAATACTCCTCGAAGTTGTTGATGAACTTTTTCAGGGTCATCTGACGGACCTCCTCAAAACTCAAAACCGTCGGGACGGCGGAAGTGAGCGCGTCCCGACGGCAAAAATCAAAATTTTACTTCTGAGAGTTCCTCACCAGATCCATAATCTCTTTGCCCAGTTCTCCCTCGAATTGCGCGTAAACTTTTTGCGCCGCCTCGACGAAAAGCTTCTTCTCCGCCGCGGAGAGCTCGTTCGTCTGCATACCGGCCTTTTCGAGCTGCTCCTTGTACGAGCTTTCCTCGGCGGCGATCAGCTCGCGCTGTTTGATCGCGGTGTCCTTCGCGGCTTTAACCACGATTTCGCGCAGGTCCGCCGGAAGCCCTTCGATGAACTTTTTGTTCGTCAGAAGAAGCGTGACGGAAAACACGTGGCCCGTTTCCGACGCGTACTTTTGAACTTCGTTGAATTTGCCCTCGACTATCATCGCGTAGGGGTTCTCCTGCGCGTCGACGACTCCCTGCTGAAGCGCGGTGTAAAGTTCGCCCCACGCCATCGGGGTCGGGTTGGCGCCCAGTTCTTTGAAGTACGCCAGGTGCATCGGGTTTTCCATCGTGCGGATTTTCAGCCCCTTGAGGTCGGCGGGCGACTTCACGGGGCCTTTGTTGTTGGTGACGTGGCGCATTCCGTTTTCCTGATAGCCCAGGTTCAGCAGACCTTTTTCCGCTATGTACTCGTTGAGTTTGTTTCCGAGTTCGCCGTCCAAAGCCTTAAACGCGGCTTCGCGGCTCGTGAAAAGATACGGAAGGTCGAGAACCTGAATTCTCTTGTCAAAACCGGCCAGGGGAGAGCTCGCCGGAATGGCTATCTGAAGCGTGCCCAGCTGTACCGACTCGGACATTTCGCGGTCGCCGCCGAGCTGTCCGTTGGGATAAAGTTCGACTTTTATCTTTCCGCCGGATTCCTTCTCGACGCGGGGCACAAACACTTCCTGCATCGCGACGAGGTCCGGATGCGCCTCGGAGTTGATGGATCCTACCCTGATCGTGTAGTCCGCGGCGAACGCCGCGGGACAAAACAACAAAGCCAAAACTGCCGCGATTGCAAATACAAATGTCACTCGTTTCATTGACGCTCTGCCCCCTTTGGTAATTTCATTCATTTGATAATTTCATTTGATAACTTCCACAGACACTGAACCGCACAGCCAATCCGCCCGCCTGTAAAATAACCGTCAGGCCAAACGCCTCCTTCCAAATGCAATTATATCCCAAACTTCCTGAACACGGCCAAATCGTTGATTATGCGCTCTTTTTTTACCTTTTTTTACCTGCGAATCCAGGGGCGGCGTCTTCGTCTTGACATCGCGCGAAACGATGATATATTAAACTATATAATTCTTATTTAAAAACTATATTATAAAAAAGCTGTTGAACGGTGAAGATGAAGCTTCCGTTTTTGTATGAGCTGTTCGGGCAGGAAGCTCCAGCGGGCCGAAAGGGGAAAATTTCATATGGCAGGGGTGGACTACAAGGCGCTGAAAAACGGCGGCTTCATGCGCCAGAGGCAAAAGGACAATTTTTCTCTGCGGCTTAAGGTGATCGGGGGGAACCTGACCGCGGAGCAGCTTGTGACGATTGCCGGCGTGTCGAAAAAATACGGCGACGGACACGTGCATCTGACTTCGCGTCAGGGGGTCGAGATCCCCTTCATGAAACTGGGAGACATCGAAGCCGTCCGGTCGGAGCTGCTGGAGGGGGGAGTCTCCACGGGAGTCTGCGGCCCGCGGGTCCGCACCGTAACCGCCTGTCAGGGCAGCCAGATATGTCCCAGCGGATGTATCGACACCTACCAGCTGGCCGTGGAAATATCCGAGCGGTATTTCGGAAGAGAACTGCCCCATAAATTTAAATTCGGCGTGACCGGCTGCCAGAATAACTGCCTGAAGTCGGAGGAAAACGACCTCGGCGTCAAGGGAGGCTATCTGATTCACTGGGAAAAAGAGCCCTGCACGCTCTGCGGGGTCTGCGTGAAGGCCTGCCGCACAAACGCCCTTTCCCTCTCCGACGACCGCGTCGTTCTTGACGAAACGCGCTGCAACAACTGCGGAAGATGCGTCAAATCCTGCCCCACGGACGCCTGGAAGGGCGAGCCGGGCTACATTCTCTCCTTCGGAGGGACCTTCGGCAACCTGATCACGAAGGGCAACGAAATTTTCCCGATTGTCAAAGATAAAAAAATGCTTTTCCGCGTTGCCGACGCGGCCCTGGACTTTTTCACGGAACACGCAAAACCCGGCGAGCGTTTTCGGGTGGCGGTGGATCGCGTCGGATGGGATCTGTTCAGAGCGGCGATGGAGAAGGCGTATCATGGCTGATTACGTCGTAGACGACACCGTCGACATCACCGACGTGGTTTGTCCGGTGACCTTCGTCAAAGCGAAAGTGGCCCTTGAAGAGCTGGAGGCCGGACAGGTGCTTTCCATTCGAATGAACGACGGCGAACCGGTGCAGAACGTGCCGCGCAGCATTAAGGACGAAGGGCATCAGATTCTGAAGCTGCTGGACAACGGGGACACGACCTGGAGTCTGATCGTGCGGAAGGCGTAATTTCGAAAGAGGGCAGGGAAGAAGAAAATGGTTCTGACTGTTGCGGGAATCCAGAAAGAATATCCGTCGGGCGTTACGGTGGCGAATCTGCTGGACTCGGAGAACGTTGAAATGCCGCTGTACGTCACGGTTGCCATCAACGACGAGTTCATCAAACGCGAAACCTTTGAGACGACGCTCCTGCAGGAAAACGACAGCGTGGAGTTTCTTTACTTTATGGGCGGAGGGTTCTGATGGCTTTTTCAAACGAGCAGATGACCCGCTATTCCAGGCACATCATCCTTCAGGAAATTGGAGTGAAGGGTCAAAAACGCCTGATGGAGGGTCGTGTGCTCATTATCGGCGCGGGAGGGCTGGGTTCGCCCGCCGCCCTTTATCTGGCCGCCGCCGGAGTGGGGGTCATCGGAATTGCCGACGCGGACGAGGTGGACCTTTCCAACCTCCAGCGGCAGATTCTCCACACCACGGCCGATGTGGGCAGGCCCAAGGTGGACTCGGCACGGGACAGTCTGGAGGCCATCAATCCGGAGGTCAAAGTACATACTTACCGGACGATGGCTCTTGCGGAGAACGTTCTCGATCTGATCGCGGACTACGATTTCATCATCGACGGCAGCGACAATTTTCCGGCGAAGTTTCTCATCAACGACGCCTGCGTGATTGCGGGAAAGGCCTTCTCCCACGCCGGTATCATTCGTTTTCAGGGACAGCTCATGACGTACGTTCCCGGCGAAGGGCCCTGTTACCGGTGCGTTTTCGACAGCCCTCCGCCTCCCGACGCGGTTCCGACCTGCCAGCAGGCGGGGGTTGTTGGCGCCATGGGAGGCATTATCGGCAGCCTGCAGGCGATGGAGGCCATAAAATATCTTGCCCGGGTGGGAAAACTGCTGACGGGCTCGCTGCTGACCTGCAACGCTCTGACGATGGATTTCCGAAAAATCGCGCTTCCCGCCAGAAAGAGCGACTGTGCCGTGTGCGGCGAACATCCTTCCATTGTAAAACCCTTCGATTACGCCCCCGCGGTCTGCGAGGCTGTTCTGTGAGTTCCCTGGTTCCGTACGGGGTGAGAATCAAAAAGTCCGACTTCGAAGCCCTGACGACCCGCGCGAAGGAGGGATTGCCCAACGAGGTCTGCGGGCTCATTGCCGGACGTGTCGAAGAGAACCTCAGAATTATCGAAAAGGTGTATTTCATGACCAATATCGACGGGAGCCGCGAGCATTTCTCCATCGATCCGCGCGAGCAGCTTCGGGCCGTGAAGGATATGCGCGCCGCCGGTCTTGTCCCTCTGGGGAACTTCCACTCCCACCCCGAATCGCCGGCCCGCCCTTCGGAGGAGGACATCCGGCTTGCCGGCGACCCCTCCGCCAGCTATCTCATTCTTTCTCTGGCGGAAGAGTCTCCGGTGCTCAAGGCGTTTCATATTGAAAAAGGAATCGTCTCTCCGGAGGAACTGACGATAGAATAGAAGGGAGGACAGGGTTCATGTACTGCAGATTTATTTCCTTTATGCACATGATGATGCGTCGCTATCGGGGATCTCCGCCTGAGGAAGCCGGCTCCTGAGGAGCTGTGTCTGGCCTGAGAGCGAGGGATCCCTGTTTGCGCGGGGGTCCTTTTTTTGTGTAAATGTAAATAGAGAAACGAAGGAGGAAAGAGCGCCATGAAATTCAACACTCTCCTGCTGCACGGATGTAAAGACGCCTTTGACGGGACAGGGGCGACGCTTCCGCCCATTTATCAAAACTCCGCCTTCGATCACGAATCCGCGGAAGTGCTGCAGCGGGTGTTTGACAACAGGGCTCCCGGTTTTGCCTACACGCGGATCGGCAACCCGACGGTGGACGCCTTCGAGCGTCGCATCGCCTTTCTTGAGGGCGGGAGGGGCGCTGTGGCCTGTGCTTCCGGTGTTGCGGCCATCTCCATGACGCTTCTGGCCCTTTTGCGGAGCGGCGATGAAATCATCAGCGGCAGCGCCCTTTTTGGCGGAACGCTGGACCTTCTCGACGATTTCGCGCATTTTGACATCCGCGCCCGTTTTGTCGAAGAGATGAGCGCCGAGGCCGTCGAAGCCCAGGTGACGGAAAACACAAAAGTCATTTTCGCGGAGCTGATCGGCAACCCCGGGCTCAACGTGATCAACATTCGGGAACTCTCGGAGGTCGCCGGACGTCACGGCGTTCCTCTGGTCATCGACAGCACCACGGCCACCCCCGCGCTGATTCGCCCGCTGGAGCACGGCGCGGACGTGGTGGTTCATTCCTCCTCCAAGTACATCAACGGAAACGGGAGCGCCATCGGCGGCGTGATCGTCGACGGAGGGAAGTTCAGCTGGGATTTCGACAGGTTTCCCGTCCTTCAAAAATACCGTAAAATGGGAAAACTGGCTCTTACAGCCCGACTGAGGCAGGACATCTGGCGCAACTTCGGGCCCTGCATGTCTCCGCAAAACGCCTGGCTCAACTGTCTGGGTCTCGAAACCCTGGGGCTGAGGATGGAGCGGCTGTGTCACAACGCGAGGGTTCTGGCCGAATCCCTCAGACACAATCCGAATATCATCTGCGTAAATTATCCGGGGCTGGAGGGCAGCCCTTACAAAAGCAACATCGACGCTCAGATGAAAAACGGGCAGGGCGGCGCTTTGCTGACGCTGAGGGCGGGGTCCAGGGAGCGGGCGTTCAAACTGATCGACGGCCTGAAATTCGCGCGCATCGCCACGAACGTGGGAGACGTCCGCACGCTGGTCATTCATCCGGAATCGACGATATACGCTCATTCCACGGAAGAGCAGAAGCGAGCCGCGGGAGTGTACGACGATCTGATCCGCGTCAGCGTCGGTCTGGAGGACACGGAGGACCTCATCGCCGACTTCGCCCAGGCCTCCGCGGGGTAACGGGACGGGGTTTGTATCTGCGCAGATGATCCTTGACAAATCTCTGTGACGGATGAAATATACAATGTATACATCGTCAGGGAGTGATGCGAATGGCAAAAGCAGTGACTGTCAGCAAGTGGGGAAACGCGCAGGGAATACGTCTGCCGGACGCATTCTGCCGTCAGCTTGGAATATCTGTGGGGGACAAGGTTTTCCTTGCTATGGAACAAAACAGGCTGGTGATTACGAGCGCGAATGAACAGTACACGCTGCAGGCCAGGCTTGAAGCCTGGAAGGGTTCCGGTACGCCTGAGCCGGAATATGACTGGGGTCAGCCGGTCGGCAGGGAGATGTGGTAATTGTCTTTCAGGCAGGGAGACATCGTTGAGGTGTCTTTCGACCCAACGCGGGGGCATGAGCCGAAAAAAACGCGTCCCGCCCTGGTCGTCAGCAATGACACTTTCAACGGAGCGACGTCAATGCCCGTTGTCTGTCCGATCACAAAACGAAAAACCCCGGTTTTTCCCGGGGTTTTCTTTATATAGAACTTATGCTTTTTTTCTGGCTCCACGACCAGGACTCGAACCTGGAACCTAGTGGTTAACAGCCACCCGCTCTGCCGATTGAGCTATCGTGGAACATTTTAAGTTGAGGCCAAAACCTCTGAACAGCAGGTACTATACACCATGAAACTCGTTCATGTCAAGCCTCTTTGGGCGGGTTGCCCTGTTCTGCTCAATCGACGGAAACTCCCGCCTCCCTGAAAGTCGTCAGCACCTCGTCGAGAGGGATGTAACCCACTTTTTCCTTTACGACGCTGCCCGTGGCGTCGCAGAAAAGCAGGTGAGGAACATAGCGAACCTTGTACTGCTGGGCCAGGTCTCGATGCTCCATGAGGTTCACTTTTTCTCCCTGAATTTTCCCCGCGTATTTTTCGTTCAGGACGTCCAGAACGCGGGCCATCTGCATACAGGCCGGACAGTTCGGCGTCGAGAGCACCTTCAGCGTTGGCAGCGTCTCGGCCTCGGCGCGTCTTGTCGCCACAAAAAGCGGGATCAGCAAAAATAAAACGATCGACAGAATATTCATTTTGGATAACGCTCCTTTAATTTTTTATTGGGTTTTTGAGACAAAATCGAACGAATAACTTCCCCCAGTTCATAAATAAGAGTGAAATATTCCGCACCCTCTCTGATGATCGCGGGCCCGCGGAGCCCGGAGGTATGCCACCGGGCACGGTGACGCAGACGGGCGATAAGCGGACCGTAACGCGTAATCATAGCCTGTTCCCGGTCGAGAGCGCAAGCGTAAGGAAAGAGGGATTCAAATTTTTCTACGGTGTCCTCCTCCTTCAGCTCTGAACGGCTGCCCAGTCCCAGTTGGAATCCCTCGATTTGGCTCAGAATCCGAAGCCCTTTTTCGGATCGAACGGGCATAAATTTCCAGAACAGTCCAATCACGGCGATACTTCCCACGAGAGCGGCGATGGCGCCGAGGCTCTCCTCCTGCTGCTTCAGGAGCACCAGAGAGACGGCGCAAAAGAAAAGAGGAATGCAGGTGCGCAGAATAAACATGACAGTATTGCGCTCCCCCGTGTTTTCCTCGCTGGAAAAAGGGGCCAGCAGAAACAGCGGGGCCATGAAGGCCAGAGCGTGGGTGCTGTCGGGCTCGATGCCACGTACTCCCTGAGAAAGAACAAAAAACATGACGAAGGCCGTATAGGCTTCGAAGGCGAAAATCCCCGCCGTCCAAAACTTCGTATGCTGAAAGAGAAACAGCCGGCCCCGCACGGCGAAACTTCTCGCAAGTGCCCGGAAGGTGGTTTGCAGACGTTCCGCGGCGCTTTCGTCGAGGATGATTTCGTTTTCGCCCTCTCCCGCGAATAAATTGTGAAGCAGAAGCTGTTCCGTGGGAGTCGGGGGGCTTTCGAAGCGGGAAGACCGTTGAAGACGGTATCTGCGCTTCATCATCTGTTCCAGCGAGGAGTAGCGGGCGGAGGCCTCCGGCGGGGTTTTTTCCTGAGCTTCCTCCGAAATTTCCTCCTCTGGATTTTCTTCGGCTTCACTCACCACATCGTCCAGATGAATGTATCCCCTGACGGCCAGGTTCAGTATTTCCGCCGTCAATGCCCTGGAGTCCGGACGCAGATCCCTCAGAGTACGCAAAAACCCCGGAGAAAAACCCTCCGGCGGCGTCGTGCTCAGATTTGCGGGATCGGGGCGGGAAAGCCGCCCATAGCGCAGCCACACGAAAAGGTAGTAACAGAGGAGCGACGCAAAAACAACCAAATCCCACAGACGCCACTCGGAGCCGGAAGAAATGTTTTCCTTCACGAGCCCCGACTCCCAGGACATATAAAGGGTGAGAGATTTTCCCGTATCCAGCGGCGAAAGAGTCGAGAGACGTCCGGAGTCGTCGGCTTCCAGACCGTCCCCCAGGGGCAGATCTCCCACCTGTCCGCCGAAAGCGCTGAAAAGGCTTCTGTCGGGCGAGGACGAGCCCGAAGCGGCCTGCCCGTCGGGAAGTGAAATATCGATGGTTACGCTTTGTATGGGACAGGAACTATCCCGCACCACCCGCCATACCAGCGAGTCTCGGTCCGGCGTGTCTTCGTCCGGAACCTGGTACTCGGGTTTTTGGTGTTCTCCGGTGTGAAAAATCACCATGTTGCTCAGTTCATATTTCAGGTGAAAAATATGAGGGCCGGGGGTGAAGAGGCTTCCCTTCTCCGCCAGAGTCAGACGCAGGCTTTCGGGGCTGCGGCGTATGGACATTTTTGTCGGGTTCCCGTCCAGCGTGGCGTCCAGCAGGACGAAGCCCGTTTTATACTTTTCCCTGCTCCTTTCGGCGTAGCGCCCGGAAATCCCTCGGGTCAGGTCGCTTTCCAGCGGTTCGGCGCCGAAGACGACGACCATCGTCTCCTCCACCGACACGATGCCCCGATTGCGAACAGACGCCCGAATGTTCAGGCTTTCCATGAACGGGCCGCTGATGTTTTCCACGGAATCCACAGCAGGAAATGCCCACGCCTGCACCGTCAGGAACAGGCCGGTGAGGACGAATACGGCGGCCGTTGAAATTTTCAGGCCGGATGGACGAGATTGCATGAAGATCCTCCTCCTGTGTATACACCCTTTCTTTATAATTTTACCCTATTTTTCTGTTTTTTACCCGTTTTTCTGTGTTAAACTCTGAACGAGTCAAGTGAATGTATAATTGATTATTTTTTATATATTGTTAAATTTAATCTCTCCGGAGAGTTGCCGCGAAAGGAAGGGTTTGGATATGCAGGAGATTTTCAGACATGGGAGCGCGTGGCTGAGGGCGGATTTCGTATTGCATACCCGAACGAACGTCGGTTTTCAATACGACGCGCCGGAGGGAGGGGACGCCGACGTCGAAGCGGCGTTTATCGAAAATTACGTCGGCGCGCTGAAGACGGCGGGGATACGCACAGGCGTCGTCGCCAACCGGAATATCCTGAACCTCGGGGAGTTTCGGGCCCTGAGAGATCGCGCTCTCGCGGAGGAAATCTTTCTGCTGCCCGGCGTGGAGCTGCTGCTGAACGAGGGGGAAAACGGGGTTCGGGTCATCGTCGTGTTCAGCGAGGACTGGATTCGAGCCAGCGATTACGTTTCCTCTTTTCTGGACGTCACCCTTCTTGAAAAAAGCCCGGACGCCAGCACCGGCGAAGGGCTTCTCGACCTCATCGAACTGCTGGAGGAGTACCGGCGGGATTTTTTCATCGTTTTCCCCGATGTGGAGGAACTTTCCGGCCTGTGGCGGGAGACGGACGGGGAGACTCTCGCGCGGTACATGCGGCATGGGCTTTTTCAGAGGCGGGCGGCGGCTTTTACCGGAGTCCGAAACGAGGAACGCCGCAAAAATCTGAAAGAAATACCGGACTCGCGCTACCCCGCGGAAGTGCAGGGCAGCCATCCCTCCCGCATCGAGGAGATTGGGCGAAACGAAGCCTGTTATATAAAAATCGGGGCTTTTACCTTCGAGGCGGTTCGATATGCCCTGGTGGAACAGGGGGACCGCGTGGACTCAAAACCCCGCGAACACGAGGCGTCCTGGATTGAGAGCGTCGTGTTCGAAGGAGGAATGCTGGACGGCGTCTCCCTTTCCTTCGCGTCGGAGCTGAACGCCCTGATAGGAATACGGGGCAGCGGCAAATCCGCCATTCTGGAGATTCTTCGTTACGCTTTGGATATTCCCTGCAGCGATAGGGCTCCTGACAAAGAGTACAAGGGGCGTCTGGTGGAATATGTTCTGGGCAGCGGCGGCAAGGTGACGATCCGCGCCAGAGACCGGGAGGGCAACCCTTACGAACTGAGCCGTATTCTTCGGGAGGTTCCGGACGTTTACATCGCGGGGGTTCTTCAGCCGGGCGTTTCTATAAGGAAGGAAATTCTGCACCGGCCCCTTTATTTTGGCCAGAAGGACCTTTCCAGCGTGGGAGAGGGCTTCGAAAGAGATCTGGTGGAGAAAATTCTGGGGGAAAAGAACGTTTCACTGCGTTCCCGCGTGGAGGAGCGAAAGCAGAAAATTCGGGAGCTGGTGGAAACTCTGAACCGGTTTTCGGATATTGCCGAACGGAGAAAAGAGCTGGACGCGCGGCTGAGGGATGCGACTCAGCGCCTGGCCTTTTATCGGGAGTCCGGCATAGAGGAAAGGCTGCAAAAGCAGATCGATTTTGAAACGGATGGCCGAACCTGCGCCCAGGTGACGGAGACGCTGAAGACCTGCCTCGGAGAGCTGAACGCCTTTGTCCGGCGGCAGGAGGGAGAACTGGAGAAACACCGCAACTACGTTTCGAAGCAGAACGCCCCCTTCTTCAAATCGTTTTTCGAGGTCTACGAACAGATCGTGGGAAATTTCGAAAAAATCCGAAGGGCCCTGTCCGACAGTACGGAACTCGCCGGAGCCCTGCAGGAGCAGACGAAAGGTTTTGTCCGCATACAGGAGCAATTCAAGGAGGAGTTTGCGGTGCTGGAGCGGAAGATCACCCTGGATTTGCAGGCGCAGGGCATTCGCTCCGTTCAGCTTGAGGAATTTCGCGCCATTCGCCGCACCGTGGATGAAACGGAGCAGGCTTTGGAGAACCTTGACCGTGAGGACAGCGAGTATCGCGCCCTGAGGACGGCCCTGGAGAATGAGCTGGAAAAACTGAACGCCCTGTGGTTCGAGGAGTTTGAGGCGATCGAAGCGGAACTGGATAAAATCGGCGGAAAATATCCGAGCCTGAAAATTCGCGCGTCGTTCCGAACCGACCGGGCCGCTTTTCTGGAGCGCATGAGGCAGCTTTTTCGGGACGGAGATCTGCGGGACTCCCTGCTCAGGAACCTGGCGGAGGTGTTTCCGGATTTCTGCCTCATGTATCGGGGGCTGGAGGAGGCAAAGGCGATTTTGGGATCCTCCTGGAACGTGTTCGAAAAACAGTTCATGAAAAACCTGGGAGATCTTCTGACCTGGCAGGTTCCCAATACCTTCACCATCGAGCATCAGGGCAGAGAGCTGAAGCAGCATTCTCTTGGGCAGCGGGCCTCCGCCCTGATCCTTTTCGTGCTGGACCGGCAGGACAACGACGTGATCATCATCGACCAGCCGGAGGACGACCTGGACAACCAGACGATCTACGAAGACGTGATCAAGCTGGTTTGCAGCCTGAAACCGAAAAAACAGTTCATTTTTGCCACCCACAACGCGAATATCCCCGTTCTGGGGGACGCGGAAAAGGTTTTCGTCTGCTCCTGCCAGGAGGAGACCATTCGCGTGGAGGGCGGCAGTATAGACACTCCGGCCATTCAGCAGGAGATCGTCAGCATTATGGAGGGCGGCGAGGAAGCTTTCCAGCGGCGCAAGGGCATTTACGCGATCTGGAAGCCGGAGTCCGCCGACGATCAGCCGAAGGGATAATGCCAGAATTCAGAGCCAGCGGCTCCGGCACACGATTACGCAATCCACCGCGGTTTTTCTTCAGCTTTGTATGATCAGATCCGCCAGTTGAGAGAGGGCGATATTGCCCCCGCTGACCAGAGGAACGACCCTTTTGCCCTTCAGGGAGTCCGGCAGAACTCCCGGTGTCAGCACGGCCGCCGTTGTTACCGTTCCGGTGGGTTCCGCCAGAATTTTGCAGCGCTCAAGGATCAGCCTCAGGGCCTCGGCAATAGCCTCCTCCGTCACCAGCAGCATGTCGTCCACATATTTTTGCACCACGGGAAAGGTCAGTTCACCGGGGATCGTTGTGCGGATTCCGTCCGCGATGGTATCGATAACGTCGAGCCTCGTCCGTTTTCCCGCCCGGAAGGAGCGTCCGGTGCTGTCGCTTCCGGTGGGCTCCACGCCGAAGACTTTGACCTTTGGGTTCAGCTCCTTGACCGCCGTGGCGATGCCCGAAATCAAACCGCCTCCCCCCGTGGGAACCAGAACGGCCGCCACGTTGTCGATGTCCTCCAGAATTTCCAGCCCCACCGTTCCCTGACCGGCCATGACATAAGGGTCGTCGTAGGGATGGACCAGCGTCATTCCCTGTTCGTCTCTCATTTTGTGGGCCAGCTCCAGACGCTCGTCGGAACGGGTGCCGCGGAAAATCACCTGCGCTCCGTAGCCCTTCACCGCCGCGATTTTTGCCGAGGAGGCGTCCTCCGGCATGATGATGGAAGCGGAGTACCCCTTCAGCTGAGCCGCGCAGGCCACGGCCTGCCCGTGGTTTCCCGAAGAACCCGTCACGATTCCGCGTTTTCCTTCTTCCGGGGAAAGAGACAAAATGCGGTTCAGCGCGCCTCGTATTTTAAAAGAACCGGTGCGCTGCCTGCATTCAGGCTTGAGCCACACGTCGAATCCGCTCATTTTGGAAAGCGTGGCGGAGCGCTCCGGCGTAGTCCGGTGGATAAACGGAGAAATGCGCTCTCGGGCTTCGTAAATATCTTTTAATGCAACCATTTTATTATTTTCCTTCCTTTCCGGATCATGCCTTCAAATTCTATGCCGAATTTTTAAAATTACGGATGAGGACGGGTTTCCCAGGGCCAGGCGGACATACCTCCTTCCAGTACGGCGAGGCGGGTGTATCCGTAGCGCAGAAGGGTGGCGCAGGCGCTCCAGGCCCGCACTCCGGCTCTGCAAACGATGATGATTTCCCGGGATTTTGGAATGGAACCGCGCTTTTTCCCTTTTTCCTTCAGGTCCGCCAGAGGGATGTGAAGCACCTCCCAGGGCAGCGTTCCAAACTGTTTCAGCTCTTTTTCGTTTCGCACGTCCAAAATAAGAAAATTGTCGCCTCTTTCCGCTTTGGCTTTCAATTCCGACGGACTGCAGCTTTTCATCAGGCCGTCCATTTTGTTGCGCAGGGCGTTGGCGGCGTGAGTGACGGGGTCCAGAGCCGATGAAAAAGGCGGGGCGTAGGCCAGATCCGTGTCGGCGAGGTCGTCTACGGTCAGTTGCCCCTTGAGGGCCGTGGCGATCACGTCCAGACGCTTGTCGGCCCGGCCGGGGCCAGCGATTTGGGCTCCAAGGACGCGTCGGGTGGCGGCGTCCGCCACCAGGCGAAGGAAGAGCATCGAGTTTTCGGGCATGAAGCCGGGCAGATCGGGGTTGGACGTCAGAATTTCGACCGGGGAGAATCCCGCTTCCCGGGCCGCCTCGGCGGTCAGTCCGGTTTTGCCGATGCTCCAGTCGAACACCCGGGCGATGGCCGTGCCTTCCACCCCTCCAAAAGAGGACTTCAGTCCGGCGATATGATCCGCGATGACGCGCCCCTGCCGGTTGGCCGCAGAGCCCATCGGCTGCCAGACGGGTTTGCCCGTCAGGATGTTCAGGCTCTCCACACAGTCCCCGCCCGCGTAGATGTCCGGGTCCGAGGTCCGCTGAAATTCGTCGACCCGAATCGCCTTCGCGCCCAGGGCGAGTCCGGCGTTTCGGGCCAGCTCCAGGTTGGGACGAACCCCAATGGAGAGCACGACCAGATCCGCTTCGATTTCCCGACGGTCGGTGGTCACCCTGCGGACGACCTCGTCGCCTTCGAGAGATTTGAGGGACTCCCCGCCGTAAAAGACGATGCCCTTCTTTTGCAGATGAGCTGACAGCATCGCTCCAAATTCTTCTCCCGCGACGGCGAACAGCGGGCGGGGGAGGGCGTCGATCAGGGAAACCTGGATTCCTCGATGGGTCAGGGCTTCCGCCGTCTCCATTCCCACAAGTCCGGCGCCGACGACGACGGCCTTTCGAGGGTTTCCGGAACTCAGCGCCTCGTAAATGGCTATGGTATCCCGAAGCGTCCAGAGGTTAAAAACGTTTTTCAGCTCCAGCCCGGGGACGGCGGGACGGATGGGGGAGGCTCCCGTGGCGAGAACCAGTTTGTCGTAGGGAAAAACCCGAAGGGCATCTGTCCCGGCGACTTTGGCCGTCACCTCCTTTTTGGCTCTGTCGATCGACGTGACCTCGTGACCCGTCAGAGCCTTCGTAAAGGCGTAATTTTCGAAGTAAAACGCGTCCCGTTCCGGCCCGAATCCCATGTGAGTCAGTTTATCCCGATTTTTGATCTCTCCGCCGAGATAGAACGGGAATCCGCAGTTGGAATAGCTGAGGTCATTTCCCCGCTCCAGCAGGGTGATTTCCGCTTTCGGACAAATTCGGGAAAGTCGGGCGGCGGTTTTGGCTCCGCAGGCGACCCCTCCGACGATGACAACTTTCATTAAATTTCTCTTCCTTTCAGAATTAGACCTTTCAGATCAGACCTTACAGATCCGATCTTTTCATATTTATTATGTCTTCTTAAATCAGACCTTCCGAGGCCAGAATTTCGATGAGCCAGCGAACGGAGTTGGCGCAGACCGACGGGCATTTGTCGTCGTGCCCTCCGGCCTTCACGAACTGCTCAAATTCCTGGGGGTCGCTCAAATTGTAGGCGCGTCCCAGAATTTTTCGATGGATGCCGTGGCAGTCCGCCGAGTCGTACTGGCCCTGAAATTTTTCGACGAGCCGTTTGCTCATCTCCAGGCATCGCGTTCGTCGCTTTCCGGGGTCCGCAAAATCATCCCAGGGCCTGCCCCAGAAGCAGGAGAGGGCCATGATGCCTCCCGTGAGCGCCCCGCAGGCGTGGCCGGTGCGTCCTGCGCCTCCCGCCAGTCCCGTTGCGGCCTGAAACACGTCGTCTCCGATTTTTCCCAGAGTTTCCCTGATGGCCGCCAGCACGACCTGGGCGCATCCGCCGTGAGTCTGCTCGTATCGGTAAGCCAGTCCCGTCGCTTTTTCGATCAGAGCCTTCAGTTGCGTTTCGTTCAATCCCGTCATGCCTGTCATGTTTTCTGCCATGTTCATTCCTCCCCGAAGATTATTCAATCGCGCCAGCCGCTCGGAACCCCTCCGTCCGCCCTGGCTTTTCACGGGCGACAAATCTTTTGGACAAATCGCCCGACCTTCATTTTTTCATTCTTTCATTATACGACGGTCTGATCGGCCCTGTTTTTCGCAAATGCGCAAATCCTGAGCCGGTCGCTGCCGGTATCTTAAAAAACTGTTACAATGCAGAAAATAATTTATTTTCAAATTGGTATAAAGCTGAACGGGGGAGGCTGTCATGAAAAGCGTATTTTTTTATGATTATCCCGTTGTGGGAATGGTGGGAATTGCAGAGGAGAATAACGCCATCGCTCAGGTGTTTTTTTGTCATGAGAAACGTAAGGAAGCCTCGAAGGGTTTCAGGGTTCAGGAAACCCCGCTGATCAAAAAAGCGGCGGAGCAGATCAGGGAGTATCTTGAGGGCAAACGCGTGAAATTTGACCTGCCCCTGATGTTGCAGGGTACGGATTTTCAGGTCTCCGTGTGGAAGGCTCTGCAAACCATCCCCGCCGGTGAGACCCGCAGTTACGGGGAGATTGCCGCTCAGATCGGAAAACCGAAGGCCTGCCGCGCGGTGGGCATGGCCAATCACAACAACCCCGTCGCAATCGTCGTTCCCTGTCATCGGGTGGTCGGTTGGGATGGCAGCCTGACCGGCTACGGAGGAGGACTTCCCCTCAAACGCTATCTGCTGGACCTGGAAAAAAAGCGCGCCTGACGAAAACGAAACCGGTTTTGTGTGCGGTCTGCCGTCCCTCTCATATCGCGTTTTTATATGATGCTTCACTTTTTGCTTTACATTTTTTTGCATTGTATCAATTTTTTTAAATTGACAGACAAAGAATCTCGTGCTAAAAATATATACATGAAATACTAGTTATTTGTAGAATCACGGCAAGGTGTATGTGTGTGTCCGAAAGGGCGCGTTTTTTCGAAAATCGATGTAACTCAACCATATTGTGTTACGTCGAAAAATGGGCAAACAGGGAGATGGTAATGGTCAGGAAATAAAAAAAGTGTTTTGGAAATTTGTTTGTGAGTGGAAGCGATTTTTAAGATTGTGTGAAAACAGCGGCTATATTGTTTTATAAGGATCGGTTCCTGTAAATAGGGATATTTACGGAACGTAAAAAGGGGAAACGGTATGGATACCGGTGTCCCAACTCAGGGAGGTAACTCATAATGGCTATGGTTGTCAATCACAATATTCCTGCTCTTCAGTCCTACAATGCGCTGAGCGCGACCAACAGCGCTCTTCAGAAGTCAATTCAAAAACTTTCAACGGGTCTTCGGATCAACTCGGCTGCGGACGACGCGGCTGGCCTTGCGATTTCCGAAAAAATGCGGGCCCAGATTCGTGGTTTGGACCGCGCAGTCTCCAACTCTCAGGACGGCATTTCCATGATTCAGACGGCGGAGGGCGCTCTCAGCGAAACCCACAGCATCCTCCAGCGTATGCGCGAGCTTTCGGTTCAGGCCGCCAACGACACGCTGACCCAGCAGGATCGGGCGTACATCCAGCTTGAAATCGACCAGCTCCGTGAGGAAGTCACCCGAATCGGCAACACCACGCAGTTCAACAAGAAAAAACTGCTGGACGGCTCCGCGGCGGTTCTGTGGTCCGCGGGAGATTCATCCACAAAGGCCCTCATCAACGGCGGTCTGCGGACGGTGGACCAGTTCGGCCAGAAGTCCGCGGCGGAGGGCAACTACAAGATCACGGTCACGGCCAAGAGCGGCTCAGGCGAGGTCCAGAAGACCGATATTTTCAAGATCAAGCACGAAGAGACACAGACGTTCACGCTGGCCGCTGCCGCCAGCGACGCTAACGGCAATCTTGTGACGAGCGTCGTCGGAGCGAACCTGACCGCAGGGACAACTCCGGGAACTACTGTCAACTATGACGTCACCAGCGCTGCCGCCGGCGGAGCAGGTGCTGCAACAACTGCTGCTGCCACGACCGTAGTTCCTGTTCTTAATGCTTTGGGCGGTTCCACGACAAGCTCGACGCTGGGCGGAGCGTCTGTTCTGGTGGAAGTTCTGGCCGGAGACGGTACCACTACAGGCGCGGCGTATAAGGTTACTGCCAATATCGTCGGTGTGGACGGCTCCAGTCGGACCGTCGAGAAAATTTACAGCAATCTTACCGCCGCTGAGGATCTCAAAAGCCTTGATTCGGAGCTGACGGGTCTTACGCTGACGGCCGTTGCTGAAACAGCCGCAAAAGTAGGATCCAAGATTGCTTTCAACGTCACGGGAGCGGCTGCGAACGGAACGGCTCAGGTTCAGATCAAGGCGAGCAGTGCTGCCGGCGCGTTGGGTACAGCCCAGAATTTCAACGTGTCGGACGCCGTGGCGGGCAAGACGGTGGACTACATCGTCTACAGCATCGACAAAGACACCGGCGACATCACCAACAGCAAAGTTTCCATCACCTACGCCAGCGATTTCACAGGCG
>JAISUO010000020.1 GCA_031272035.1 Synergistaceae bacterium | reverse complement strand
GCAGTATCGGAATGAGGTTTGAATATGTGCGGAAGGTTTTACATCAATATCGACGAAAAAGCGATGAAGGAAATCGTGGAGGCGGCAGAGCGGAGCACTCCGACCCGGTCTGAGCCTGAAATCAAATTCGACGGCGAAATCTTCCCCACCGATGTAGTACCGGTTCAGACAGGCGTCAGAGAATACCGGGGTATGAAATGGGGCTTTGCCGGTTTCGACAGTAAACCCGTCATCAACGCCCGAAGCGAAACGGCTTTGACGAAGCCCACATTTCGTGAGTCCATGCTGCAAAGGCGCTGCCTGATCCCGGCAAGCGGCTATTTCGAGTGGCTGAAGTCCGGAAGAAAGAAAAACAAATATAAATTTTTTCAACCCACCAGCCTTATTTTCATGGCGGGCTGCTGGAGGGTGGAAACGGGCCTTAAATTGCCGTCTTTCGTGATATTGACGCGGGCGGCGACGCCGGAACTGAACAATTTCCACAACCGGATGCCCGTCATCATTCCCCGCGAAAGAGCCGAGTCGTGGCTGCAGAACAGCCCGGAGGCCATGAATACCCCTGTGTTGGAACTTGCGTACCGGGAAGCCGAATCACCAAGAGCACAAGGCACGCTCTTTCCGTTGCTGCCAGATGAGAATGTTGAGAATTTCCAAAGACAGCACAGATGTCGAGCCTGATAACCTGCATTCCCGAAGATCTATAATGATGAAGGAGGTTTGACACCGATAAAGACACAGCGCCAACTATGCTCTGCTTTCGGGCTTTTCAGAAGAACTTGACTAAGCTATTACTTCGATGATATGCTGTTATTAAGTAGAGCTTGCATATGTGAGCTTGACGAAAATATTTCCCCAATTCTTAGAGAAATAAAAACATAGAAATCATTTTGAAGGAGACCAGGAAAATGAGAAAAATAGTTGCTCTGTTACTTGCGTTGTCGTTGATTCTGGCATCCGAGGGTGTCAAACCCTGTTTGGCGGCTGAGGCTTATCCCAATCGCCCGATTACTCTGACTGTTCTGTCCGCGGCGGGAGGATCCTATGATCTTGGCGTCCGTCTGCTTCTTCCTTATGTGGAGAAAATACTCGGAACCCGAATCAACGTGGTCAATAACGACGCAGGTAACGGCTGGGTCAACTGGCTCGGTTGCTATAACGCCAAACCGGACGGCTACAGCCTCTTCACCACTAACTTCCCCGCGTTTTTCTCCTGTTATGACCCCGAAATGAAACACACCCAGCGATGGAATGACTTCGCGTACATCTGCAATTTTTGTACGGACACCAACATTCTGGTTGTTCGTAAGGGATATGAAATAAACACCGTCAAGGAGTTCCTTGACTACTGCCTGAGCCACGACAACGTCGTTATTTCCGTTACTGTTACCGGCGGTGATGACCACATCGCTTACCTGAAGATGCTCGACGCGATCCCCGAACTCGCCAAACATACCACTCCGATGCACGCCAACTCCAATTCGACCCAGGAACTGCTGGGCGGCTTTATTGACTTCATGATATGCAACGTCGGCAACCTCGCCTCTTTGGGTGATAATATCGAACCTGTTTGTGCATTCAGCGATAAGCGTGACGCTTTGGCTCCTAACATCCCGACCTTCAATGAAGAGTGCGCTGCCCTCGGTTACAAAAATGTCAACGTCAATGGTGCTACCAACCGCGGCTTGATCATGCCTAAGGGTGTCCCCGAAGACATTCAGAAAAAAATCGTCGACGCTTTTGTCAAAGGAATGAATGATCCTCAATGCAAGCAGGACTTTCTGAAGAACCGTATGGGCTGGAACTGTCTCTCAGGTGAGGAATACATCGAAATGATCAAGAGAGAAGACGCGTTTTATCAGTCCACCATTATGCCTTTGCTCGGTTGGAAGTGAGAAGATTTTCTGGATATTTTGTAATTCTGATATTTTGTAAGGAAGCCAGCTGAGTCTGTCATAATTCAATAAAACGAAAGCAGTATTAGTAACGGTTCGATAAATATTAATTTTCTTCGAACCGTTACTTTGATTTTGTCTCTCCCAAAATTAAGGATATGGTGAATTAATATGACCAATGATCAGAGGAAAAAGTTTATAAGCAACGATTTGATCATCGGCGCGTTTCTGTCAATCATTGCTGTAATTTTCCTTATACAGGCAATTCACTTCAGGGGAATCAGCAAATACTTTCCCACCATGGTATTGAGTCTTTTCTTGATCCTGAGTTTGTGTGAACTCGGGATTGGCGTTCGCAAGACCCTCCGAGTCCGCCGCGGCTTGGCCGACGATGTAAATCCTGAGCTGAAGGCTCGCCCTTTCACCGTTTTTGGCCTGATGTGCGTTTATATTTTTTGCATTCAGCACGTCGGCTTTTTCGTCGCCTCGGCGATCTACCTTCCTGTTGCCATGCTGTTGTATGGTCAGCGTGATTTTAAGAAAATCGTTCCTGTTACGATTGTCGTATTGGCTTTCCTGTATTGGATGTTTGTCGTTCAAATGCAACTTCACATGCCAAGCGCCTGGCTATTCTAACGAAAAAGGGGAGGTATAGCGTGACAATAGCAAATACAATTCTTTCAATTTTTAATATAGAAGTTTTGCTTTATATGCTGCTTGGTATTGTCCTGGGCATGATTTTGGGCGCTCTTCCCGGTTTTACCGGCAGTATGGGCATTGCCCTGCTGATTCCCATCACTTATACGATGAAACCCATCCCCGCTCTGGTCATGCTGATGGCCATTTACACCGCGGGTATTTACGGCGGCAGTATTACCGCCATCCTTTTGCACACTCCTGGCGCTCCTTCCTCCGCCGCTACCGCGGACGACGGTTATGAGCTGACGGTACAGGGACGTGGCCTGCAGGCTCTGGGCGTTTCTACTGTCTGCTCCAGTATTGGCGGTTTCATGAGCGGTATTGCCCTGCTCTTCATCGCTCCCTGGCTCGCAAAAATCTGTCTGGTCTTTGGACCGGCTGAAAAATTCATGGTTGCCCTGTTCGGCCTTACCATCATCGGCAGCCTTTGCAGCGGCGGCGTTATCAAGGGGTTGCTTGTGGGCGCTTTCGGTCTTGCCGTCAGTTGTATCGGCGTTGACGCTCAAACCGGCTATCCCCGTTTCATGTATGGCAACGATTATCTGGCTTCCGGCCTCGCTGTGATTCCCGTTCTGATTGGCCTGTTCTCTATCTCGCAGATCTTCCTGATGTCCGAGACCCATACCGGCTCGAATAAAGCCATTGTAGATAAAGCCCTGAGCAAACTCCACGGCCGTGTTTTGCCCACGTTCAAAGAGTTGGGCAGGCTGATTATCCCGACGATCCGTTCCACAATCATCGGCGTTCTTGTCGGCATTATGCCCGGCGCGGGCGGTGACATCGCCTCTTTCCTGGCCGTTAATGTCGGGAAACAGTCCTCCAAACATCCCGAAGAGTATGGTAAGGGATCCATGGAGGCCGTCGCCTGCTCCGAAGCGGCCAATAACGCTGTTTCAGGCGGCGCCATGATTCCCCTGCTCACGCTGAGTATCCCCGGCGCCCCTACGGCAGCTCTGCTCCTGGGGGGGTTTACGATGCATGGCCTGGTGCCAGGCAGCGAACTTTTCACCCGACATGCAGATGTCATCTACCCCATTCTTTCCGGCTTTACTTTTTCAAATATCCTTATGTGCGTCATCGGTTTGTTGGCAGCCCGTTATTTTGTCAAGGTCGTCTCCGTCCCGATGAGTATTCTCGCACCTGTTATCACGGTCATGGCGACCCTCGGATGTTATTCTGTCAACCTCAGTTTTCTGGATGTCTGGGCGATGGTCATTTTTGGACTGCTTGGCTACCTGATGGTGAAGCATAAAATGGTCACCTCTCCTATCGTTCTCGCAATTATCCTCGGACCGCTCGCCGAACAAAGTCTGGTTCAGTCTATCACGGTCGCAAGATCGACGCCCATCCTGCTTTATTACCTCAGTCGCCCCATCGTACTGGTTATGATTGCGTTAAGCGTATTTTCCATTATGTGGACGGTCATCAGAGAGAAAAAAGCAACGAAAGCTTAGTTAATATCGTAAAGGAGCTGCATCATGAAATTTATCAGGGGCTTCGATAATCGTGCGGAACACAGCGAAATTCTCTACCGCTCCGAGGGCTTTACCTATAAGATTGATCATCTTTGGGCAAAGTGGCCGAAGGAACTGATTGGCGTGCATGTCCTGAACGCCCGCTGTGATGAGAGCGACAATCTTTTCGCCGCAACCGACAACAGGGATCATCCCGTTGTTCTGTTCGACAAACAGGGAAATTTTATCCGCTCCTTTGGTAAAGGGCTGTTTGGCAAAGCGCACAGCATTTTTCTGACGAATCATGACACCATACTGGTCGCCGATACCAGCGACCATGTTCACGCTGTCCGTGAAATCACGAAGACGGGTGAAATCGTCCGTGATTACGGTAATCTTTGTGTTCCCAGCAAAAGCGGCTGCAACGATGACGCGTTCATGCAGCTCAAGCGCGACGGTAAAATTCCCGTCGATGCCCCCTGGGACGATTATGTCGAGTTCTATGCCAGACTGGAAACCATCACCTGTGCCGCTCCTCCATTCAATAAGCCCTGCGAAATGGCTGTCGCTCCCAACGGCATGATGTTTGCGGCCGACGGTTATGGCAACGCCGCGGTTCAGGTATTCTCGCCCGAAGGCGAGTATCTGGAAACCTGGGGTGGCCCCGGTACTGAAATCGGTCAGTACAGACTGCCGCATGGCGTTTGCATTGACAAATACAACCGTGTTTGGGTCGCGGATCGCGAAAACAAGAGAGGTTATGTTTACAATACGGCAGGTGAGATTCTTGCCGTTCTGCAGGGCAACTTCTTCCGCATCGCCGCGATGTGGACCGACGATAAGTACGCCTATATCGCCGAGGTGGACGGAGGCTTTGCAATCATCGACCTGGACAGCCTGGAGCTCAGGGCCCAGTTCGGATATTATGAGTCCAACATCCGGGCACACGGTATCTGCGGAGATTCCGAAGGCAATATCTTCCTGATGACAAACCGCACCAACAAATATTCCAATATCATCAAAATGATCCGCATCGAATAATGCACGACAAAAAACGGGAACCGAGCTTTGCGTGAAAATTCGGAGAGCCGGTTCCCTTTGTTTTTCGCCTTATTTTGTATTGTCGTATTTTGCTCTATTTTGCACTGAGAGCGGCCATGGTGATGTAGTTGTAGGGCTGGTTGAAGTGCGGCAGGAAGAAAATATCCAGCAGCTTCAGCCGGTCGATGGTCAGTTTTTCCTCAATGGCCAGGGAGAACATGTGGATCCCCATTGACATGTTTTCGCGGGAGGCCATTTGAGCGCCCAGGATGCGTCTCGTGTTTTTGTCGTAAACGATGCGCAGTTTGACCCTGTAGTTGTTGTTTTTGATGAACGCGGGTTTCTGCAGGTCCTCGAAATCCGTGGCAAGGGCGTCGTAACCGGCTTTTTTGGCCGCCTTGAGGCTCAGCCCGGTGGAAACCATGTTGAACCCGCCGATGGAAATGCCGTTGGACCCCTGCACGCCGATGGACTCCAGAGGCGTTCCGCAGACGTTGTGACCGGCGACGATACCGCTCCGCACCGCGTTGGTGGCCAGAGCGATGTATGCGGGTCCCTGGAGGGCGTTGGAGAACACGGTGGCGCAGTCGCCGATGGCGTAAACATCGGGCTTGCTGGTCTGCTGCCGCAGGTCGACTTTGTAAGCGCCGTTGGCGATGGTCTCGAGAACGCCTTTGCCCAGTGCGGTGTTGGGGCGGAACCCGATGGCCATGATTGCCATTTCCACGGGATATTCTCCCTTGTCGGTCACGACGGCGGAAACTTTTTTATCCCCCCGGAAGGATTGCACGCGCTCGCTGAAGTGCAGCTCCACGCCCATGTCGGCCAGAACCCTGTCCATTTCGTGGGTCAGATCCTCGTCGTAATAACCGGCCAGACTGGTGTTTTCCGCCTCGAAGAGAAGGGCTTTTCTGCCGCGGCGGTGGACGGCCTCCGCCAGCTCCACGCCGATGTATCCCGCGCCGATGATCGCCACGCTTTTGGTGGCGGGGGAGTCCAGGAGCTCGTTGGCTTTGCGTCCGTCCTGAAACAGTTTGACCGATTGAATGTTGGCGAGGTCGATCCCCGGAATGGGGGGAAGGATCGGCAGGGAACCGGTGGCGAGAATCAGTTTGTCATAGGAGAGAACTTCTTTTTTTCCCCCTTTGGAGGTGACGGAAACCTGCCTGGCGTCAAAGTCGATGTGGTCCACCTCCGTCTCCATCATAACGCGCGCGCCTTTTCTCTGGAGCGTTTCGGCGGAGGAGTAAAACAGGCCCTCGTAGCCGTCGATCTGGCGCCCGACCCAGAGCGCCGTGCCGCAGCCCAGATAGCTGATGTTGTCGTTTCGGTCCACGATGGTGAGCTCGTGTCCTTTGTAATTGTCTAAAATGGTATTGGCTGCGGCAGTCCCCGCGTGATTTGCTCCAATCAGTACTATCCTGCTCATGTCCAAGTCCTCGCTTTCATATTTTTGATTGACGGTACATTCAGAATATCGCTTCGGTCAAAATACCTTACTTTAAAATACTACATTCTCTCAAAAAACAAACCTGAAGGTCACCTATTTTTACCCTGCGTCATTTTATTAACTTTGAGTGGAAAAAACTCAGGGTTCGCTGTAATTGGCGCATTTTCCCGTCATGTTATCGATATCCAGCCGCGCTGTCCAGACCCTTGCCAGGGCTTTTTCGTCCAGATTTTCATGAGGGCCCTCATACTGTTGCATTAAAATGGCGAGGGCCTCGTTTTTTTCTGAGGAGTTCGTCAAAGTATGGATCCTGCCAAAGCCGGTAACGCTGCGGTATTTCATGCTGAACTCCACTCCCGTCGGAGCCCGGAGCACCTCCACGTCCAGCACCACCTGGAAACAGACCTCCGGATGGACGGCGAGGATGTCGTTTTTTCGCCCCTCCCTGGCCCCGTGCAGGTAAAGGGCGCCGTCCCGGTATCCATACCCCATGGTCACCATGTAAGGATGGCCCTCCGGGTCCGTCATTGCGATATGGACCACCTGCCCGCGTTTCAGAATCTCCTCCATCCAGGTTCTGTCCGTCACTTCTCTGTCCTTCCGTCTCATCCCGTGGGGCTTCGTCGATTTGGGGTCCATTGCCGCGGTAACCTCCTTCGAAAGTTTTTTCTCGATTGGATATATTTCACATATAATAACAAGATATGTGATTAAAAAGCACTATATATTATTTCACAACGGGAGGGAAATGTTTTATGTTCAGAAAAGCAGTTTTGGCGGCGGCGGTTGTTCTCGTTCTTTTTTCCGCGACGGTCGGAGGGGCGGCTGACGTTTCCAGGTGGCCCGAAAAGCCGATCACGATGCTCATTCCCTTTGCCACGGGCGGCGGGACGGACTTCAACGCCAGACTGGTGGCGAAGATCATGGCCGACATCACCGGCGCGCGGGTGAACCCCATCAACCGCACGGGAGGGCAGGGCGTCGTGGGACACACCGCCATAGCGAAGGGAACTCCGGATGGCTACACGGTGGGGGACATCGAGTGCGAGCTGAACATGATGCACTGGTCCGGCCTCACGGACCTCACCTACCGGGATCTCACGCCTCTGGCCCTGATCGTTTCGGTGGGCGGGGCCGTCTACGTGGTGGAAGATTCTCCTTATAAAACCATTAACGACCTCATCGCGGCGATAAAGGCGAAGCCCGGCGAGCTGAAGGCGTCGGGTTCCTCTCACGGCGGAATCTGGCACCTCTGCGCCGCGGGAATGGTCCAGGCCGAGGGGCTCAAAGTGACGGACATCCTGTGGGTTCCCAACGAAGGCGCGGCCCCCTCTCTTCAGGACCTCGCGGCCGGCGGGCTGGACTTCGTGGTCTGCTCCCCCAACGAGGCGGCCTCTCTGACGGCGGCCAAACGGGTGCGTCCGCTGGTCACCATAACCAAAGAGCGTCTTTCGGGCTACCCTGACCTTCCGACTCTGAAGGAGGCCACGGGTTCGGACTGGCTGCTGGACTCCTGGAGCGGGATAGCGGCCCCCGGCGGGCTGCCCGCGGAGCTGAAGACCAAACTCGGCGACGTCGTCAAACAGGTCTGGGAGACTCAGGAGTTTCAGGACACCATGAAGAAGGCCGGAAAAACCCCCGCGTACCTGGGACCCGACGAGTTCGCCGCGTTCCTTGCCGAGATGGACGCCAACTACGGAAAAGTCATGGAGTCGGTCGGTCTCGTCAAAAAATAAACAACAGTTTAAGAGTTTAAGGAAGGGTTGCGGCGAATGAAGATCAGCGACACGGTATTTGGCATAATTATTATAATTTTTTCGGTTCTCATTCTGATATATTCACGGACCCTTCCCTCTCTTCCGGGTTACGCGTATGGATCGGGGTTCTTTCCCGCCTTTACGGCGGTGTTCATGCTGGGGGGCGGAATCGTGCTTCTGGCCGGAGGGCTGCGATCAAAGGCTCCTCTGATCGTTATGGGGGAGTGGGCGAAATCACCCCGCCTGGTGGCGAATATCTGCCTCATTCCCCTGAATCTCGTGTTTTACATGCTGACGGTGGATACCCTGGGCTTCGTGGTGACGTCCTTCGCGATGATGACGGCGACGATCTGGTGGCTCAGGAGAAAGGTGTTTTCCACCCTTCTTGTGTCGGCTCTCACCGCGATTTTCATCTATCTGTTTTTTGCGAAGCTGATGCTGGTCCCTCTGCCCGAGGGGCTGATCGGTCTGTAAGGGGGAGCGGCGGACATGTGGAACATCATTGCGCAGGCGTGCGAGCTGGTCTTTCGGTTCGACGTACTGGCGGTCATGCTGGCCGCCTCCATTTACGGCATTGTGATCGGCGCCATACCGGGGCTCACGGCGATTATGGCGGTGTCCCTCATTATGCCCATCGCCATTTTTCTGGACCCCGTCCCCGCGCTGGCGGCGGTCATCGCCTGCGACGCGATGGCGGTTTTTGCCGGAGACATTCCCGGGACGCTGATCCGCATCCCGGGCACTCCGGCGTCGGGAGCCTACACCGACGACTCCTACAAGCTGACCCAAAAGGGCATGGCTGAGACGGTTCTCGGCGTCAACTGCTTCTTCTCCGCGGTGGGCGGGCTGGTGGGGCTGGCGGCTCTGATGACCGCGGCCCCCGCTCTGGCGGAGATTGCGCTGAACTTCAGCACCTACGAATATTTCTGGCTCTCCTGTCTGGGGCTGACCTGCGCGACGTTCATGACCTCGAAGAACACCATCAAGGGAATTGTCTCGCTCTTTCTGGGGCTCTTCCTGACGACGGTGGGTTTTGACGCCATCACCGGTCAGCCGCGTTTCACCTTCGGCATCACGGAGCTGCTGGGCCGCATTCACGTCATTCCCGTCCTCATCGGCCTGTTCGCCGTGCCCGAAATCATGCGGCGGGTCAGCGCCACAAAGCCTCCGGACGTGGCCTACAGCGGAAAAATCGGCCACATTTACAAGGGAATGTTCAGGGTTTGGAGGGAACATATCCCCCAGTTTTTGAGAGGAAATATCGTGGGAGTGGTGGTAGGGGCGCTTCCCGGCGCGGGAGCGGATATCGCCGCCTGGCTTGCCTACGCCATAAGCCGGAAATTCTCCAAAACGCCCGAAAAATTCGGCACAGGGCACATGGAGGGCATCATCGAAAGCACCTCCGCCAACAATTCGGCGCTGGCCGCCGCCTGGATTCCGGCGTTTGTTTTTGGCATACCGGGAGACGTGACCTCGGCGATGGTGATCGGAATTCTCTTCATCAAGGACCTCAAGCCGGGCCCCACGGTTTTTCTGGAGCATCCCGAGGTGATCTACAGCGTGTTTATCTGCTTTGCGGTCGCCAACGTCCTGATGCTGATTCTGGGCTACTATGCCATCAAAATGTTTCGTCACATTCTGAGGATTCCCCCCTTCGTCATGCTTCCGGTGATTCTCATTTTTTGCATTGTCGGGGCTTTCTCGATCAACAACAGCCTTTTCGGCGTCCTCGTCATGCTGATTTTCGGGGTGATGGGGTACATCATGGAGGAGAACGATTTTCCCATATCGCCGATGCTTCTCGCGATCGTTCTGGGGGAGCTGCTGGAGAAGAACTTCATCATTTCGATGGTCAAGTCCCGAGGCAACTGGCTGGATTTCTTCAGCCGCCCCATAGCCGGAACTCTCGGCGCGCTGACGATCCTCATCTGGATTTTCCCGCTCCTGAAAAAAGCCTGGAAAGCCTCCAGAGCGCGGAAAACGGCCTGACGAAAGGAAGAGTAAAAAAATTATGTATGACGGCAAAATTCACATTCACATCGAAAACAGCCGAAGTTCGGCCGTCGTATTCACGGCGACGGAGGACCACGTAAAGGGGCTCCTGGAACGCAATCCGGACCTGGCGCCAAAATTGCGCGTCACACTGGGCAGCAGCGCCGTGGATGAGGTCGCACGATGGACGGAAGACGACCTGAAGGAATATTACGGCCAAATGGCGACCGCCGACGTGCTGGTGGGATACAGTTTCCCCACGGAAAATCTGCGGGGTTATGCGCCGTGCCTGCGGTGGATTCACTTCATCAGCTCGGGAGTGGAGCATGTGACCCCCTTCGACTGGGTTCCCGAGGGCGTGACGCTGGTCAACAACAGAGGCGTCCATCTGCCGAAGTCGGGGGAGTCCTTCGCCATGTATCTCGCCATGCTCAACGCGCAGATGCCGCGGCTGTTCACGGCCCAGAGAAACGGCCGGTGGGACAGGGCCTTCACCTCCGTCATCAAAGGGAAGCGGCTGGCGGTTTTCGGCGTGGGGCATCAGGGCGGGGAAATCGCGAAGCAGGCGCAGCGGATGGGACTGCGCGTGACGGGCATCGATCCTTACGTGACCGACCATCCCTGCTGCGAAAAGATGGTGACGCCGGAGGCGATGAAGGACGTTCTCGCACAGTCGGATTTTCTGGCGGTGGCGGCCCCTCTCACCGCGAAGACCAGGGGAATCGTCGGCGAAGAGGTGCTGGGATGGCTGCCCAAACACGCCGGAGTTCTGAACGTCTCCAGGGGGCCTCTTGTGGACCAGACGGCCCTTCAAAAAAAACTCTCGAAGGGGGAACTGAGCGGTGCGATTCTGGACGTGTTCGACGTGGAGCCTCTGCCGGCGGACTCCCCTCTCTGGAACACCCCCAACCTCATCATCACGCCTCACGTGTCCTCGGACGACCTGGTGAACTATATGCCTCTGACCCTCGACCTCACGATCACGAACCTCAGAAATGAACTTGCGGGCCGCGGGCTGGTCAACGTCGTCGACGCCACCCGGGAATTTTGAGGAGGACTTAATCATGGAAAATGAAGTGTTGAACTGCATTCACGCCCGTAGAAGCACCCGTTCGTTTTTGGACAGGCAAGTTTCGCCGGAGCATCTGAAAATTCTGCTGGACGCGGCTGTTTGGGCTCCAAGCGGAGGGAATAATCAGAGCTGGCTGTTCACCGCCATACAAAACCGGGACGCTCTGCACCGGCTGAACGAGCTGGTACGGGAGGGCTTTCAGCGATGGACGCCGGATGACGATTACCCCGGCAAGCAGAAGGCAAAGGAGCATTCGCAAAAAGACGGCTACAACTTTTATCACCACGCGCCGACCCTGATCGTGGCCTCCAACCGCCCGAACTACGAAAACGCCATGGCGGACTGCGCTCTGGCGCTGGAAAATATTTTTCTCGCCGCGCAGTCTCTGGGCTTGGGGAGTTGTTACATCAACCAGCTTCACTGGCTGCGTAACGATTCGGGCGTTCGCGAATATTTGTTCGAACTGGGGATTCCGAGAGAACACACGATCTGTTCGTCCGCGGCGATCGGCTTCGCCGCCTCCGTTTCCACCCCGCCCGCCCGGAAGGAAGGCACCGTTCATATTGTGACATAGAACTGCTGGCTCTTTTCTGAATAAATTTTTGTTCGTCACTTACCAGCGTTATGCGTCTTTTTTTAGTACAACGGTACATCCGGAGTGGAACAGGAGAATGAAATGGCCATCACAGGCGAACTGAAAAGTCAAATTGACGGCATCTGGAACGATATGTATGCCTATGGCATGGCCAATCCGCTGGTGGTCATAGAGCAACTCACATATCTGTTTTTCATCCGTCTGCTTGATATGGAAGAAGAGCGCAGAGAACAGGATGACGCTTTAATCGGCGGAGAGCCGGGCGAGCGCATTTTTCAGCAGGACGAACAGGGTCAGGCGCTGCGCTGGAGTAAATTCAGAGACCTCTCTCCCGAAAAGATTTTTGACCTGCTTCGGGACAGGGTCTTCCCTTTCATCAAAGGCATCGATACCGCCGTCAAACTGGACAACGGGTCGGAACATATCGTCAAGGGCATGAAAATCGGGGCCAAAAGCGCCTATGCTCAGCACATGTCGAACGCAAATTTCATATTGCCAAACCCTCTGATTACTCAAAAAGTGGTCACGGCCATTGATGGTTTGTCCCAGGCTCTCAGGGACAACGATCTCAAAGGCGACCTCTACGAGTACATGATTTCCAGGATACAGACGGCAGGGCGCATCGGCCAGTTCAGGACGCCGCGGCACATCGTCAGGATGATGGTTAGCTTCGTCGATCCTCAAATAAAAGACTTCATTGCCGACCCCGCCTGCGGAACGGGCGGCTTTCTCGTGCTCGCGGGCGAATACGTCCGCGAAAACAACGAAAAAACCTTGCGGCTCGACAAAGAGGCCCGCGCCCACTACCAAAGGGAAATGTTCACCGGCTACGACACGGATCAGACCATGCTCCGCATCACCGCCATGAACACGATTCTGCACAACATGGACGAGGCAAACATCCGATTTCACGATTCGCTCTCGAAGGACAACGACGACACGGAAAAATACACCGTGGTTCTGGCGAATCCGCCTTTCAAGGGTTCGCTGGACCACGACGCGATTGCGCCGTCGCTGCTTTCGGTTACGAACACGAAAAAGACGGAGCTTCTGTTTCTCGCGCTTTTCCTCCGT
>JAISUO010000019.1 GCA_031272035.1 Synergistaceae bacterium | reverse complement strand
GGATCTCCGGTGTTCAGGATGTCGCGAAACTCCTTATCCAAAAATTTTTGTTTCACATTCGTATCGGCCGCGGCGTACAGTTCCGGAATTGCCCGTTTCAGCAGAAGGTAAAAGAATCGATCGATCAGGTCTTTCCAGAGTCCGTCATGATCGAAGTATTCCTGCTTTCCGGCGCCGCTGCCTTCTGCCGCCTCGGCGTGATTGAAAATATCTGTCCTCGTCACAAACTCTCATCTCCTCGTGGTTTCATTTTTTATCCGCTCTGAAGAATTTGCCTCCGTCATTTACTCGGAATTCTTCTCAGATCAGGCTTTTACACGAGGCTTTATAATTTTTTCATCTGGTAAATTTTTCATTTCCATATTTTTCGTATAATGAATTCGTATAATGAGAGAAGAAGCGCAGAGCGGGAAAATGATGCGACGCGAAACGCCGGAGTCTCTGCGCGAAAAAAACGGATGTAAAAAACGAGCCCGTTCGACAGGAGGAGGACTTGAGCGATGTTGCGACTGAACCGAAACGATCTGGTGAGAAAATCCGAATGGGAAGCCGCGGGAATTGCGATGCCTGCGTACAATTACGCCGCTGTGGTCGAAGAAACCATGAAACATCCACGATGGCTGCATTTTGGGGCGGGAAACATCTTTCGGGCCTATATCGCCAGGCTGCAGCAGCAACTGCTGAATGAAGGAAAGACCGACTCCGGAATTATCGCGGTGGCCCCCTACGACCATGAAATCATCGAAAAAGTCTACAGGCCCCACGACAACCTGACCCTGGTGGCATCCCTGAAGCCAAACGGAGACATTGTGACAGAGCTGGTGGCTTCCATCGCCGAGTCGCTGGAGGGACGGACCGGAAGGAAACGCCTGGAGGAAATCGTCAGATTTCCGGAGCTGCAGATCATGAGTTTCTGCATCACCGAAAAAGGTTACGCCCTGACGGATCTGAAAGGAGAGCTGCAGGAGCAGGTAAAACGGGAAATGGCCGAAGGTCCGGAAAGCGCCCGGCACACCATGTCTCTGGCGGCCACCCTGATGCTGGAGCGTTTTCGAGCCGGAGCCGCTCCGCTGGCGCTGCTCAGCCTGGACAACTGCAGTCATAACGGCGAAAAACTGCGCAATGCCGTGCTGACCGTGGCTCGTGCCTGGGTGGAGAAGGGATTCGCCGAAAAAGATTTCATCGCCTTCCTGGAGGACGAGAAGCGGGTTTCCTTCCCCTGGAGCATGATCGACAAAATCACCCCGCGCCCCTCCGCCGAGGTCAGCGAATACCTGACAAAAAAGGGTGTGGAGGGCATGGAGCTTCTGGTTACGGAGAAGGGAACCTATATCGCCCCCTTCGTCAACGCCGAAGTTCCCGAATATCTCGTGGTGGAGGACAGTTTTCCCGCCGGCCGGCCGCCGCTTCAGGAGGCCGGAGTGTATTTCGTGGACAGGAAGACGGTGAACGACGTGGAGCGAATGAAAGTCACCACCTGCCTCAACCCCCTGCACACGGCACTGGCGATCTGCGGCTGTCTTTTGGGGTACACGACCATCTCCTCCGAGATGAAAGATCCTCTCCTGAAGGCGCTGGTGGAGCGCATCGGATACGCCGAAGGAATGCCGGTGGTCGTGAACCCCGGTATTTTCAGGCCAAAGGACTTTATTCGCGAGGTGCTGGAAGATCGATTCCCCAACCCCTTCATTCCCGACACTCCCCAGCGTATCGCCACCGATTCCAGCCAGAAAATCCCCATCCGTTACGGCGAAACGATCAAGGCCTGGATGAAGCGCCCCGACCTGGACATGAAGGACCTCGTCGGCATCCCCTTCGTCATCGCGGCCTGGTTCCGTTATCTGTTGGGCCTGGACGACAGACTGCGCCCCATGAAAATCAGCGACGACCCCATGCTGCCGGAGCTGAAGAAGGGACTGGAAGGCGTAAGAATCGGTTCTCCCGAAACGGCCGCCGGACGGCTGCGTCCTTTTCTCTCCAACCCCGCGCTGTTCGGTGTGGACCTGTACAAAGCAGGTCTGGGAGAAAAAATCGAGGCGACCTTCGCCAAAATGCTGAAAGGAGAAAATGCCGTCGCGGAGACGCTGAAGGCAACAGTTCAGCCCTGAACTTCAGTCGGATATGTTCAGTCGGACGGAAGAGGCAGGTCGTCGATGGAGAGGCCGGAACGGATGCCGAAGCGGCTCAGGACAAAATCGCAGCGGGTGGGGTCCTGGGGATACAGGGCGGCGAAACCCCTGGTGATTTCGAGAACGGTTCGGAGGTCGGCCTGCCTGCGGTTTGTCAGGCCAAAGCGAAGCGCAATGCGATGAATATGGGTGTCCGTGGGCATGAGCAGATCCCGGGGGGAAAGAACAGTCCACCCTCCGGGATCAACTTCGTCCCGTCGAACCATCCATTTCAGCCAAAGCAGCAGACGCTTACAGGCGCTTCCGTCCTCCGGCGCGGTCAGAAGCGAAAAGCCGGGGCGTTTCGGCTCCAGCGTCCGGGAAAAAAGGTTCAGCCCCTCCAGAAGGCCGCCGCCCTTTTGAACGCAGTCCCCCATAAACGCTTCGAGAGAGCCCTGGCTCCGCAGAACCTCCGCCGTCCGCTCCAGAAGGGCGGCCACCTGTTCCCCCCTGGTGAAACGATGGCGGAAGTCCCCCAAAAGATTTTTCAGGCTGGAGGCGCGACGCTCCAAAAAACGCCGGGGATGGCTTCCCATGAGCGTCAGGATGGTTTGTACGCTCTTCAGAATCTGGGCAACACGACCATAAGCCAGGCTGGACGCAATCAGCCCAACAATTTCCCTGTCCCGAAGATTCTCGTAATCGTAGAGAAAAACGAGAGGGTCAGGCCGTACCAGTTCCCGCCGGTTGTAGACGAAATAAAGTCCATCCAGCAGAGCTTTCAGCTGAACGTCATTCATACAGAAGATCTCGGAAAAAACCGACCGGAACCCAAGGACGGAGCCTGCGTCGTTTCACGGCTGTCGCTCCGCAAAATCGGCGGTCCACTGCCCCCCGGAATTCCCCTGGAGAAAGGAAACAACCCCAGGGACTGCTCCCCTTCTCCAGTGCATCGTCAGCGCTGAGCCAGTTCCTTGTCCAGAAGATAGACGCTCGTGTTGGAAGTGCCAACAAATTCCAGTTTTTTCACGATGTCTTCCGGGCTGGATTCCTCCTCGATCTGCTCTTCGATGAACCAGCGCAGAGTTGCGGCGGTCATGTGGTCCTTCTCCTCAATGGCCAGGTCCATCATTTTGGATAAACGCTCGGTCACGGCCCGCTCGTGAGCGAGAACGGCCCTGAATACGCCCAGAGGCCCGTCGAACTCCGCTTTGGGTTTCGCCAGCGCATCCAGCAGGACTCGCACTCCGCGTTCGGAGAGATAGTGCATCAGTTTCTCCACGTGCCCCAGTTCTTCTTTGGCCTGCGTGCGCAGCCAGTGGGCCATTCCCTTCAGGTTCTGATCCTCCAGATACGTCGACATGGCGAGGTAAAGATAGGACGATTCCAGTTCGGCTTTGATCTGGTCATTAATGCTGGCCGCCATTTTCGGACTTATTGCTGACATGGAACTACTTCACTCCTTTCCAAAGACCATGCTTATTGCAGTATTCCCTGGCATAAACATTTCCCGACGGTTTGTCGAAAACGGCTTCCGGAGCCGCCTCCGGCGAAAGAAAACGGCGGTATACCTCACCGTCGCCGATAACCTCTATCCACTCGATAAAATGATCGGCCTGCATGGGATGCGCCACGTTCCCAACCTTCACCCTGTCTCCGTCAAATACGGGAACGTGCTTCTCCTGAGCGGCGTCAGCGACATTTTCCGTGAGTTTTTTCATCGGCTGCCCGCAGCACGCCAGGGGGCCGCCCCCCACGTGAAGGACTTCCACCATGTTGCCGCAAAGTTCACATTTGTAAATATCAAGTTTTTCCATTGGATAAACCCCTCCTGTCTGTCCGTTAAGGACCTCTCTATTATTACCACATAAGAATTATTGTCAAGAATCTCCGGGGCTTTTCCTGCAGAAATCACGAGAATTCCCCCTTTTTCGGCGCGAAATACCTGTTAAAATTTCCGGGTAACGGCGAAGAATGATACCAAATGGATTCGTATTTCCTCAAGGTTACTGATGCCGTCTGCCGATAAAAAAGAAGCGGTGTATTTGAGATCGCGTTTCGAGAAGATGCCCGAAGTTCAATGTTTCGGACAGAAGAGCGGAAGTTTGGGAGTGACGCCGGGTGAACTGGGGAAAAAAGGGTTGTATTGCGTGTGTGGGGCTGTTGTGGATGATTTTCGGAGCGGGCGTGTCTCCGGCGCCGGCGGAGGAACCCCGCCGACTTTCCGTAGCGCTTTTTCCCACGGAGAATCATTCGAGTCTGGAGGTCTGGCAAAGCAAATATTATCCTTACAGTATTCTCGAACAGAAAATGACGGAATATCTGGCCTCGCTGTTTTACGCCTCACCGCTGATCGACGTCACGGTTCTCGATGAAAACGGGATGAATCGCTGGCTGAACCAGCCTTACCGGGACGAGGATATGGCGCTGCAGATGGAGCTTTACGACGCCAGCATGAAAGAGCGGGAGATTTCCGGGTCCTTCGAATCGGGAAGGGTCGCTCTGCGGTTCCGGATCTTCGACTCGGTCAACGGAGAACAGTTCGCGACCCGGGTCGCTTCGGGAAGCTCCAAACGCTATACCTTCAACCCCGGAGACGGCGGGCTGTTCTGGATCGACGCCCTGATCGTGAACCTTCCCATTCCGGTACGGGACGGTTTTGACGCTCTTGGACTGACGAAAGTTCCCGACAGGGGGCAGAAGATGAGCCACCTCACCTGGGAGCAGTTTTCTCCCACCCCCTACTGGCAGGCCGTCAAAAACGCCATCGCGGACGGTTATCATCAGGCTATGGGACAGGTTTCCAACGCCATTCGGCGCAACGAGCCGGATGCGGCGGAGAACGGCACGGACAGCTTCTCTCCGGGTTTTTCCACGGTGGGACGCATCATTTCCCCCACGGCCGACTCCACCCGCAGGAAAAGGGAATATATCATCTCTCTGGGGCGCGGCGACGCGATCCGCGTGGGAGATCTTCTGGACGTGGTGCGCAGTGACACCTATGTCACCGTCGATCCCGAAAATCCGGTGGTCGTGATGCCCCGAACGGTGGGAAGGGTCAGGGTGATTTCCCTGCAGGAAAAGAACGCCGTGGTTCGCGTCGTCAGGGACAACAAAAAGGAACCCATCCAGTTGAAGGACATCGTCGTCAAAACGACCGGTCCCCTCAACTGATGAGAACTGAATGAGATGAAGGGCCGGACTCATGGAGAATTCGAGACGGGTATGGAGCGTGCAGGAATGAAATGGAACGGTAAACGCAAATGGATTTGTTTTTGGGTCATGTTTTTCTGTGCGGCGTTCGCCTTTACGGAGGAAGCCGGCGCAAACGGCAACGTTTCCGCGGACGCTCCGGTTCCTCCTGCGGACAGCCGGTCCGTTCGCAGGGCGCCGATTAAGCGCCCGGTCAAAAAACCGACGAAGATAAAAAATAAGGCCGCCCGAAGCCCCGTCGCCAAACCCCATGTCCGGCAGCAGACGTCTTTGGAGCGGGGCATCGCTCTTTTGGAGCAGGAGCGTTACACCCAGGCCCGGCCCTGGCTCCAGAAAGCGGTTCAGGAAGAGCGCCGCAACCCCTGGGCCTGGTATTGGTACGGCGTTGTTCATGAGCGCGTGGGAGAGTTTCAGCAGGCGCAGTTTTTCTATACGAAGGCCCTGGAGCTGGATCCCGCGCTTCCTCCCCTGTCACGAATCGTAGCCTATCCCGACAGCGGAGAGCGTCAGCCTTTGTGGGATCCCCTCCGTCCGGCCCGGATCTACTCCATACCCACCAACGACCAGGGCGTGGCGATCATTCCGCCGGACGCTCCCCAGGCCACGAGCCGGCCCGTTCGCCCTCCGCTGGATCCGGAGGTCCCAAAGGTTCCGGTCTACGTGCCGCCGGAGCCCACAGATTCCGTCGTCCCCGGCGACGCAATACAGCCGCCGGTCTACGTGCCGCCGCCTCCGCCGGAGGAGATCGCTTCGGAGGACAAAAGCGTGATGGACGAACCGAACCCGTAAATGCATATGCGAAATGAACATGAACGGAAGGGATCCTTTATGAAAAAAATCTTTGTTGCGGCAGGAGCGATTTTTTCGCTGTGGTGTGGAGGAGAGGCGTGGCTGTGGACGACCTCCGCCGCCGCCAAAACCTACGTGGCGGAGCCTCTGCTGGTGGAACAGCCGGCCTACGCGGGGATGCGTTTTTATGTTTATAAGCCCTACGACATGCCCTCAAACTGGTACGTGACCTTCGACGGCTACCCGGTGACGAAAAACAGGGACGGCGTTTGGGTGTACGGGACTAATGCCGGCCCTTCTCTGACGCCCACCAATTACATCGTGGGGTCGGTCATTCCGAGTATGGCGGGACTTTCGCCCTGGACAAAATCCGTTCATATCTCCTCGGTTTCGACTCTGCCGCAGCTGAGAAATTCCGCTCCGGCGGGGAAGAACGCCGGAGCCATAGCCGTTCAGCAGCCAAAATCCGGTACGACCCGAATTCCGGAGGGAAAACTTCAGTCCACCTACGTCCCGGACTGGTTTTTCAATACCCGGTTCATGGCGCTGGGAAACTGGAAGCAAAGCGTCGATCGCATCGGAATCCTCCACAAGCCCGCGATTCCCGTGGCCTGGCGCGGAAATCACCCGAAAGTCATCTACGCCTGGAACGGACGAAGCTGGTATCAGATGATTCTGCGTGAAAGCCAGACGCCCGCCGAAGTGCTGAAGGAAAACATTTACTCTCTGGTTCGCATGGTGAATCGCAACAACTTTATCTGGTACGAGGCGGACATGCCCGTTCTGTCCCAGCAGGCCGCCGTGTGGGGCTATTACTGGATGGGCGAGATCGTGCCTTCGCGCTGATGGCGGTTTGGTAAAATATGAAGAATCCCATGTTCATGTTCCGGCTCATTTTTCTGACCGCGGCGGTTCTTTGTTTCGCGGAGGGTCCTCTCTTTGCCGCCCCCGCTCTGGTCACGACTCCGGAGTGGGGCGACCCCTTCACTATGACGGTGGAGCCTCGAAACACCCCTGAGGCCCTGGGCACGCGAACCCGGGACGGGTATCTCGTTTTTCCCTCCCGAAGCGGCGAAGGGGTCATTTTCATTGAGCCCCGGGGAGATCGAATCCCCGTCCCTCTGTGGACGCCAAAGGGCGTTGTCCCCGATATCGTCACCGGACCCGCCGGAGAGGAGGTTCCCCTTCTGCAAATTCACGGAGGTCATCCGGAACTGGCTCCCCTCGAAGGGCAGAACGACGGAAAAAGAAATTATTTGAAGTAAAAGGCCTGATGAAGAAACTAAGCGATTCACACAAGTCACTACGTTCGTTGGTTCGCTGCTTATGAAGTTAGAATAGCTAAAAGCAATGATATTCAAACATCAGCTTCTTCATTAATACTTGATTGAAAATACTTGATTGAAAGCAAATTGGCAGGAGAGCCGAAAAGCGCGCTCCGATTCGACAGAAGGAGCGCGCTTTCTGTGGTCAGGAGTTTCGGAAAACGCCTGCGACCCGATCCAGGGCATCTTGAAGAATGCTGCGGGGACAGGCCAGAACGATGCGTTCGAAACCGTTTCCCTCCGGTCCGAAAATTTTGCCCTCGTCAAGCCAGACCTTCGCCTCCGTCAACATGCGTTTCTGCAGTTTGTCCGGGTTCGTCTCCAGGGCCCGAAAGTCCAGCCAGGCCAGGTAGGTTCCCTCCAGTCGGAAAGGCTTCACCGCGGGCAGATTTTCCTTCAGGTACGACACCATGAATTCATAGTTGCCATGAATGTATTTCAGAACTTCGTCGAACCACTTCTCCCCGTGCCGATAGGCCGCCTCCATGGCCACAATCGCGAACATGTTGGGGCGGGAGATGCTGTTTTGAATCAGAATATTTTCGAATCTCCGGCGCAGACGCCTGTTGGGAATGACCACCACCGTTCCCACCAGTCCCGCCAGGTTGAAGGTTTTGCTGGGAGCCAGAACGGTGACGGAGTTGTCCCGAAGAGCCGGACTGATGCCGGCGAAGGGCGTGTGTTTATACCCCGGCATGACAATGTCGCAGTGGAGCTCGTCGGCCAGCACCAGAACGTCATGAGCCGCGCAGATTTCCCCCATACGCTCCAGTTCCTCTCTGCGCCATACGCGCCCCACGGGGTTGTGGGGGTTGCAGAGAATGAAGAACGTCGTTCGGGGATTGGCGGCCTGACGCTCGAAGTCCCCGAAGTCTATTTCATAGCTGTCTCCGGCAATTTTCAGGGGACTGTTGGCGATTTGCCCTCCGTTGTTGAAAATGGTTCGGAAAAAGGGATAGTACACCGGACGCTGAAGCAGAACCCGGTCACCGGGCTGACAGTAGGCCTGCACGGCCATGTGCGCCGCCGGAACCGCCCCCGGGGCCATCAGAATCCAATCCCGTTCGATATGCCATCCGTGACGTTTCTCCATCCAGGCAACGATGGCGTCGTAACAGGATTCAGGGACGATCGGATAGCCGAAAATACCGCGCTTCACCACGTCGGACAGGGCCTCCACGATCTCCGGAGCGGCGCGGAAATCCATATCCGCAACCCACAGGGGCAGAACCTCTCCAACGGGATAATTCACACCAATATCCGCGCCAGGAACGCTGTCCCATTTTGAACTGTTCGTGTTGCGCCGCTCAATGACCCTGTCAAAGTCATATGTCATAATCAGATCCTCCCCTTGTCGTTTATACGCGTTTTTGCTGAACGCCTCGTACAAGTGTATACCATAGCACAACATTATTGAAAATTTCCCGCTGTCACTCAGGGGCGAACATGTTACAATGCCATTGCGTCGCTGTCCGAAGGGGATCGGAGAGACGAGCGGAACGTAATTGACGGAAAAGTCAGGAGTAAACGAGTAAAAAGCAGATGAGTAAAGAACAGATTTCCCATGCCGTTACTTATTTTCTCGATTATATCCGTGAAAAATACCAGTCGAACCATACGTTCGTCAACTATGAAGTGGACATTCGCCAGTTCATGGACTACCTCGAAGAGCGAAAAACGGAACGTCTGGAGGAGGTGGACACCTCCAGCCTGAGGACCTATCTGCGCGGGCTTTTCGGCTGGGGATACTCGAAGACCACCATCTCAAGAAAATTGTCCGTCCTGCGCAGCTTTTTCGCCTGCCTGAAGGAACACGGCATTCTGGAGACCAACCCCGCCCGGGGCCTTCAGGGACCCTCCGCCCCAAGGAGCATTCCGCGGGCGATTTCCGTGGAATCCGTGGAGATTTTGTTCAAAATGGCGGAGAGCAGCGAAACTCCCGTAAGAGATACGGCTGTCATGGAGGTCCTCTATGGAGCGGGCCTGCGTATTTCAGAGCTGGTGAGCCTGCGGTGGGACGACGTGGACATGGAAGAACGCTGGCTCCTGATTCTGGGCAAGGGAAGCAGGGAACGCCGGGTACCCTTCGGAACCTGCGCCCAAAGGGCTTTGACGGCGCTGAGAAGGCAGGAAGGGGAAGAATCGAACGGATTCGTTTTCGCCGGACGAAAGGGAAAACCTCTGACGGTGCGCACGGTCCATCGCGTCGTCACGAATCTGGCCGCCAGAGGCGGTCTGGAAGGCGTCACACCTCACGTCCTGCGCCACAGCTGCGCGACGCATCTGCTGGAAAGAGGAGCCTCGCTGAAATTCGTGCAGGAGTTTCTGGGACACGAGAACCTTTCAACGACTCAAATTTACCTGACGGTCAGCGCCACCTGGATGAAGGAAAGCTACCTGAACAGCCATCCCCGGGCCCGCATGGAAGGCCCTGCGTCTGCGGAAAGCCCTGAAGATTCCGGCGAAGAGGAATAATGTCTGACGGCAGCCTGTCGCCCCGGCGCAGAGGTACATTGAGCAGAAAAGTATATTTTCAAAATAAGGTAAGATTTTTAATGTGTGGTTATATTTTGAAGAATGTTTCGGGACTTCGTTAAAATAGAGGGGATGAAGATTCTGTTCGAGGGAACGACGATAGTATGTGTACGATCTGGAAAGAACGTCGCCATGGCAGGCGACGGGCAGGTGACCCTGGGGAATCAGATCATCAAGGCCAACGCCCGCAAGGTACGCCGGCTTTACAACGGAGCCGTCCTGACCGGGTTCGCCGGCAGTACGGCCGATGCGATGACGCTTCTGGAGCGATTCGAGAATCGTCTCGAACAGTGCAGAGGCGATTTGATGAAGAGCGCCGTGGAACTGGTGAAAGAATGGCGTCTTGACAAGGCTCTGAGGCGCCTTGAGGCCATGCTGCTGGTGGCCAACGTGGAAACGACGCTGCTTTTGTCCGGAGCCGGAGACATCATCGAACCGGAGGGGGACGTGGCCTCCATCGGGTCGGGGTCCGGATTTGCCCTGGCGGCCGCCCGGGCCCTCCGTGAGGGGACGGACTGGGAGCCGGCGCGCATCGCCAGACGCGCCATTGAAATCGCCTCGGAGATATGTATCTATACGGACAGCGTGGTCACGCTGGAGGTGTTGGGAGAATGAGCGGCTTTGAACTGAGTGTGGACCTGACTCCGGCAAAAATTGTCGGATATCTGAACCGCTATATCGTCGGACAGGAAAAGGCAAAACGGGCTGTGGCCGTCGCCCTGCGGAACCGGGAAAGGCGGAGGAAGCTGCCCCCCGAAATGGCCAGAGAGATCAGCCCCAAGAACATTCTCATGGTGGGGCCCACCGGCGTGGGCAAGACGGAAATCGCCCGCAGGCTGGCAGGTCTCGTTCACGCGCCCTTCGTGAAGGTGGAGGCCACAAAATTCACGGAGGTGGGCTACGTGGGGCGGGATGTGGAGTCCATCATACGAGATCTGGCGGAATCCGCCGTGGCCATGGTGAGAAAGAGGATGCTCTCGGACGTCCAGGGCCCCGCGGGAGAGCGGGCGGAACAGCGTCTTCTGGACGCGCTGCTGCCCCGAAGCGAGAGAAAATTTTCCATGCCGGATCTCATGAGGGTGTTCGGAAGCGCGGCTACAGAGGCCGAAGAGACGGGGGAACCCGAGGAAACCCGAAAGAACGAGGCGACCCGGGAAAGGCTTTTGAACATGCTCCGGGAAGGGCGACTTGAAGACCGGGAAGTGGACATTGAAATCTCAGAAAACGCCGTGACAGGCATATCTTTGATCGGCGCGTCGGGCATGGACTCAATGGGAATCAATCTGAGCGAGATTCTGGGCGGTATGCTGCCAAAAAAATCCCGCAAACGCCGCATGAAAATTTCCGAAGCCCGACGCGTGCTCACCGCGGAAGAGGCTGAAAAGCTGATCGATATGGATGCCCTCTCGAAAGAAGCCCTCGAAACGGCGCAGGAGGACGGCATCGTCTTTTTGGACGAACTCGACAAGATCGTGGCGAAGGGCAGCGGCGGCGCGAGCCCCGACGTAAGCCGCGAAGGCGTCCAGCGCGACCTGCTGCCCATCGTGGAGGGCTCCGTGGTCCAGACTCGCTACGGCCCGCTCAGGACCGATCACATTCTCTTCATCGCCGCGGGCGCCTTCAGCGGGGTCAAGCCCTCGGACCTGATTCCCGAACTGCAGGGACGCTTTCCCATCAGGGTCGAACTGCAGCCCCTGAGCTGGGAAAACCTGAAACAAATTCTGCTCGAACCGGAAAACAGCCTCCTGAAGCAGTACACGGCGTTGATTGGGACAGAGGGGTCTGAGCTGCGCTTCACGGACGACGCCACCCGGGAAATTGCGGTACTGGCCAGTGAAATGAACTCCGAAATGGAAGATATAGGCGCGCGACGCCTGCACACCATGCTGGAACAGCTGCTGGAAGAAATCAGTTTTGAGGTCTCCGACGACACCCGGCGGGTTATAGAAATCGACGCCGAATTTGTACGGAATAGGCTAAATTGTCTGGTCGAAAATAGGGATATTCGCCGGTACCTTTTATAAAAGACCCTTTAAAATTATCAGTGAATAGTTTTGTGGCGGAACAGCCCTATATTCGCTTAAATTTTGAAGACAGGATTTGTACTGATAAATATGACTTGATGAATATGACTTGAATAAACGGGACTCAAATTGCAGAAAACCAATTAAGCATTGAACTTTTTCGCATCACGTGAAATGCCGCAAATCGTTCAGGAATGAGATTTTTGGAAACTGGATGTCCAATGTCCAATCGGGAGAACAATAATTGAATAATGTTATTAGTATTATCATATATGTCAATAAAAATAGGCATATTCGCAAAATAAGGCAATAGTTACATAAGTTTTATTAATTTAGTATAATTAGACAAAGGAGATTTGGATTCCATAACGCATGAAAAATGGAAAACAGATGAACCTGGAGGGAATGTGTTTTATTTTGAGCGAAACGACGAAAGGGAGTGTCAAGAGATGAGACTGGCGAAAAACGGTGTGGATGAGGGAACAACTGTGAACAGGAGACTGAAGGGTGGTAAAGTCGTGAGAATGAGAGCGGACGAGAAGGAATACGGAGAAGCGAGTGTCGAGCAGAGCAGCGAAAACGTTTTGAGAGATCTGCTGGAAAAGACGCGTCAGGTGGGACGCGCTTTGCAGGCGCGGGGTGACGGAGACGCTCTGGATTACGTCGAGCTGGCAAAACTGCTGTCGGAGTTTTCCACAGCAAACGTTTATATCGTCAACAGAGAAGGCAGAATTTTGGGGTACGCCTGGGTACCGGACTACAGCTCCCAGACGCTGTCAGACGTCATGAAGGACGGTTATCTGCCCAGAGATTTCGTGGACAAAATGAATCGCTGCCGCGAGTCGGACATCGCGGATGAAGACGCTTTCCGGTTCGACGACGACAACAACCGCAGCAAAAAAGGCGCTCCGGAAAAGCATCTGATGTACGTGCCGATTTACGGAGCCGCCGCGGAACGTCTGGGAACGGTGATTCTCGTTCGTTTCTACAACTCGTTCATGACGGAGGACGTTCTTCTGGCCGAATATCTCGGTACGCTGGTGGGCATCGAGATGCTGAACGACAGAAACCGGGGTCTCGAAGAGTGCTCCCGGGATCGAATTGCCGTTCAGATGGCAATGAGGGCCCTTTCCTATTCCGAAGTGGAATCCATGAAGCACATCATGGCCGAACTGGGCGGACACGAAGGCGTCGCGGTGGCCAGCAAGGTCGCCGACAGAGTGGGCGTGACGCGCAGCGTAATCGTAAACGCCCTTCGCAAACTGGAAAGCGCCGGACTGATCGAAAGCCGCAGCCTCGGCATGAAGGGAACCTACATCAAAGTCCTGAGCCCCCTCTTCGTCGAAGAACTGGGCTCGGCTACATCTCCAAGGGTAAATTACTGACGTCCTCTCGGGTCCGTCATGATACCCAAAAATATATTTCAAAGGCCTCTTCCCGTTTATGAGCGGGAAGAGCCTTTTTTTATTTCAGTTCCAAACTTCTTCTTCAATCTTCTTCTTCAATCTTTTTCTTTAAACTTCTTCGGCCGGGAGCGCTAAAGAGAACCTGCCGTTCCGCCGAAACTGAATGCAGAAAGCAGTTGAAAGGAAAGTAATTGGGAGGAGAGAAGTTCCATGGTGGGAGATTTTACCTGGAAAGTTATGGAAAAGGACATGGAAGGACTCGCCAAACGGTTCGGCGCAACGTCCAAAAACCTGGCGAACGCCAATACGCCGGGCTACAGACGGCGCAACGTTTCCTTCGAAGATCAGATGCGCGACGTGATCAACTCCGGAGACAGGCTGAAAATGACTGTGACGAACGAAGGGCACATCCCCACGCGGCCTTATTCCATCTCGGACGTGACGCCGGACGAAATCCGAATCAGCGACGAAGTCTACAGACTGGACGGCAACAACGTGGACCCGGAAAGAGAAATGGCCGTCCTCGCCGAAACCCGCATGATGTACACCGCGATAGGACGTTTTGCGGCCAGAAAACTCAGCAATTACCGCATGGTTATTTCAGGCAAATAGCAGCAGGAGGAAATATCGTGAAAATATTTGACAGCATGGAAGTTGCGGGAAGCGCATTGACGGCCCATCGTCTGTGGATGGACACCATTTCCTCGAATCTCGCGAACATCAACACCACACGGACGCTGAGCGGAGGACCCTACAAAAGAAAGGTTCCCGTCTTTGCCGAAATGCTGGACAAAACCATCGGCGGCTACAAAGACATCGGCGGAGTTCGCGTTATCGAGGTGGCGGAGGACAAGGGCGCTCCCAGGCTCTCCTATCAGCCGGAGCATCCGGACGCCGACGAAAACGGTTACGTGGCTTTCCCAAACGTCAATCTGGTGCGGGAAATGACGGATATGCTGGTGGCCAGCCGGGGCTATGAAGCCAATCTGGCTGTGGCGGACACGGCGAGAACCCTGTGGACGGGGGCCCTCGAAATCATTCGAGCCTGATTTTTCCGCCGCGGGTTGCCGAATCTGGGCCGAATCTGGAAGGAGACTGTTGTGGGGACGGGGTGGAAATATCCATCGCCGTCCCCCCGTTTTTTTGCAAAGTGGGATAGAATTTCCAAACGGGTATTTTGATTTTGGCGCGCCGGAACAAAGGCCGTCAAACAGGAGGAAACACGCGTGGGAACAGGTACGAGAGTTCGGGTGAGAAGCCTGAACGACATCGACGAAGAACTGTGGAACCGGGGCGGAACCGTCCATGATCGGGCAGGCGGCGCGGCCCTGGCGTGGCTTTGCGGCGAAGACATCTTTAAAAACGTCCACCTGCTGGTAATACTGCCCGACGGACGTCAGGCGGCGGACTTTCTGTCAGACCGCAAAAATCTTTTTCCACGGATTCCCGTCCATCTTCTGAACGAACTTCCCCTGACCGCCCAAACCATCGGAAGCCGCCCTCTTCTGCTCCAGCGCGGCGAAACCGCGGGGCGCTGGGTACGGGATGGGGGTATTCTGGTTTGTACTCCGGGAGGGGTCATGGCTCCCTGTCTCCTGGGAGACGGGGAATTCGAGCTCCGACAGGGTGATGAATACGGACGGGAGCGCCTCGTCACCTGGCTGGAACGCAGCGGGTATCAGCGCTCAGATCTCGTCTGGTCGCCGGGACAGTACGTCTGCCGGGGATTCATTATGGACGTTTTCGATCCTGTCCACGCTCTTCCGTTGCGTTTCGAGTTCTTCGACGAGACCCTGGAGCACATTCGGGCCTTTCACCCCGGAACTCAGAAAAGCGTCGCCGAGCTCCAGGAAACCGAACTTCACAGCGTCAGCGCCGCCAAAAACGCCACGGTGCTGACGCTCCTGCCTCAAACCGCCCGGGTGCTCCTCTGCGATCCCCGAAAAATCGAGACTCAGGCGATCTCCTACCACTGGCTCTGGGAAGAACTCTGCCCTGACGCCGGAGTGAACCCCCTCCCCTCCTGGGATGAAATCTATGTGGAGCTTTCCCGTTTTCCCCGCCTGAGGATCACTCGCGCCGTGGAGGCCACGGAGGCCGAACCGGACGTGGATGAATGCCCGCCTTTTCGGGGCGACCTGGGAGCGGTGTTTCGGCTCTGCGAAGACCTGCGGGAACGGGGCTTCCAAATAAAAGTGCTCACAGCCAATCCCCGTTTTCTGGATCGAAAGGAGGGGCCTTTTGCGACCCTTCCCTTTGTGGAGACCCTTTCCGGACAGCTTTCGTCGGGTTTCGTGGACCGGGCATCCGGGAAGGCCTTTATCTCCGACCGGGAGCTCTCCGGAATCACCCCGGGAGCGGTTCCCGATTCCTGGCGCGTTCCCGGAGAGTGGCGGGATCGGCTGACCAGCGGACAGCTCGTCGTTCACGAGGATTACGGCGTTGCAGTGTTCCGGGGCATCGAAGAAGTCGTCGCGGGAGGAGAAACTCTCGATGCCATCACTCTGGAGTTTGCGGAAAACAACCGGCTGCTGGTTCCCGTGATTCAATTTCACAAGCTGACGCCCCTGGCGGAACACGAGGGCGACGAAACGCAACTGGACGCCCTGAAGGGAACGAAATGGCGCAAATCCGTGGAGAAGGAACGGGCCCGGGCCAGGGAAGAAGCCCGTATCCTGATGGAGATGTACGCGCGCCGGGAGCTGGAGCGCCGGGAACCACTGAAAAACATGAGTGCGACACACATGGAGGAGCTGTACCGGGATTTTGCGGCGGCCTTTCCTCACGTGGAAACGGCTGACCAAATCAAGGCGGTCTCCGAGATCATGGAGGATCTGGATCAGCCATTCCCCATGGACCGGCTGCTGGTGGGCGACGTGGGGTTTGGCAAGACGGAGGTGGCCATGAGGGCGGCTTTTCGCATGGCAGCCGCGGATAAGCAGGTCTGTGTTCTCGTCCCTACGACCATTCTGGCACAGCAGCATTACAACACCTTCAACGCCCGCATGTCGGGTTTTTCCGTGAAAATCGGTCTGCTCTCCCGCTTCGTCACAAAGGCCGGAATCGAGAAAACCCTCGAAGGCGCGCGAAAAGGGACCGTCGATATTGTCATCGGCACCCACAAGCTGCTGCAGCAGGGGATCGAGTTTCACAACCTGGGGCTTCTGGTCATCGATGAGGAACACCGTTTCGGCGTCATGCACAAGGAATCCCTGAAACGCGTCTATGGCGCGGTGGACATTCTGAGCCTTTCAGCTACGCCCATCCCCCGCACCCTGGCCATGTCCCTGAGGGGGCTGAGAGGGCTTTCCGTGCTGAACACTCCTCCCAACGACCGTCTGCCCGTAACCACCTACGCGGGCCCCTGGCAGACGGCTCTGGCCCGCAGAGCCATCGCCCGGGAGCTGTCCCGGGGCGGTCAGGTTTATTTTGTGACGAACCGCATTTTTCGCATGGAAAACCAGATGAAGATGCTCACCGCATTCTTCCCCGACGCCCGAATAAAAATAGCCCACGGCCGGATGCCGGAACGGGAACTGGAACGGACCATGATGGATTTTTACGACCGGAAAATCGACATTCTGCTCTGCACCACAATTATCGAAAGCGGACTGGACGTGGAGGGAGCGAACACCATCGTCATCGACGACGCCCACGAGCTGGGGCTCGCGCAGATGTACCAGCTTCGCGGGCGGGTGGGTCGCAGAGGAGAAAACGCCTTCGCCTATTTTTTCTATCCTGAGGAAGGGGAACTGCGAAAGGAGACGGCGGACAGGCTGGAAGCGATTTCCAGTCTGACGGGACTGGGGTCGGGGTACTCCCTTGCGCGGCGGGATCTCGAAATCCGCGGTTCGGGAGAAATTGGAGGAACCAGTCAGCACGGCAACGCGAAAACAGGGGGGTTTCACTTTTTCTACCGGATGCTGGAGCAGGAGATCGCAAAACTGCGGGGAAAAACCCGATCACAAACCGCGCTGTCCTTCGATCAGGGAGGTTCCATTCCGGCGTACTACATCCCTCAGGACAGCGTTCGGGTGACGCTGTACCGACGTTTGCTGCAGGTTGTCGATCTGACCGAACTCACCGCGCTCCGAAAAGAAATGGAAGACCGTTTCGGCCCGCTGCCTGAGGTGACGCAACTTCTGATCGACCTGGCCGCAATCCGCAGCGCCGGCGAAGATGCGGGGCTGCAAAGCGTGGAAATCACACGGCGCGATACGAAAGTAAAAGGGGACCTGAAAGACCTGTCGTCTCTGCTGAAGGGCAAACGGGGCTGGACCTTTCTCGGCGGAAACGCCCTCGGTCCCGGAGGCTCGGCAGGAGTACGGGCACTGGCCGAAGCCCTGGAGTCAGACTCATAACCCTGCCTCATCCGCTGAACGAATATCTTTTTGAAACGAGGAAAAAGAACAATGCGTATTCCCGAAGAACAGGGCGTCGTAGAGCATATCAAAGGCTGGATTATCCCGGTGATGCTGTTGTTTTTGATTCTTGCCCTTCTGTCGGGCAGAACACTGCTGCCGCTGTGGTCTCCCCTGACCTGGGCAATACTTTTGGCGTTTATCGCGTCTCCCCTCCACCACGGGCTGCTGAGACTGGTGGGCCCCCGCCATCGCAATCTGGCCGCTTTTCTGACCACCATTCTGGTGGCGCTGCTGTTGGTGGGGCCGTCGCTGGCGGCGGGCATCGCCGCATCTCACGAGGCGATTGCGCTCTTTGGCCGATTTTCGGACGTGATCGGCAGCATCGATACCTCCAAAGGATTCAGTCTGGAGGCATTTTTGCCTCAAAAAATTCTTGACGAGCTGTTGCCGATGTTCGAAAAATATCCCTTTCTCAAAGAAGGGACGCAGCAGGTGCTGAGGTGGATGACCTCCACGGCGATTCGGGTCTCCCGAAATTTTCTGGGGAACATCGTGACCCTGAGCTATCATCTGATCGTCATCTTCGTGTCGTTTTTTTTCATTCTGCGGGACGGACACCTTCTCGTCAGCTACGTGGGGGACCTCGTTCCGCTGATGAAGGACGAACGGAAGGAGTTTATGCTGCGGGCCGTAGTGGTTCTCCGCGCCGTCGTCTTCGGAGTCATCGTCACCGCGGGAGTGCAGGGATTTCTCGGGACGCTGGGATGGTGGTTCGTCGGGCTGCCCAATCCCCTCCTGGCCGGGCTGATGATGGGGCTTTTGGCCATGATTCCCTTCGTTGGGACCCCGATCATCTGGATACCGGGCGCCATCTACCTCTTTACGGAGGGAAAAGTGACGGACTGCGCTGTCCTGCTGTTCTGGGGAGTGTGCGTCGTCAGTTCCATCGACAATTTTTTGCGGCCCTTCTTCATCTCGGAAAAAGGCCGCATCAGCACGCTCCTGGTTTTCCTGGGGGCCTTTGGAGGTCTGGCCTCCTGGGGCTTTATCGGTCTCTTCATCGGCCCCCTCATTCTGAGCCTTTCCGTGTTTTTCCTGAACAGCTACCGGAGGGCCTGGAAAATCTATCGCACGGAATCCGGCGGAGACTGATGTTATACTTGCTTTTTATTACCGATATAAAAGCATAAAAACCGCCCCGACTCCTTAAGCGCGGGAATCGGGGCGGCAGCGTCTCATTTTTCAATAAAATCCTGACACAATTAATAAAACCCTAAAACAATCCCGTAATTTTCCCGTTCTCGTCGATGTCGATGGTGAGGGCCGCGGGTTTTTTGGGCAGGCCGGGCATCGTCATTATGGCGCCCGTCACCACCACCAGGAAGCCCGCTCCGGCGGAAAGACGCACCTCCCGCACGGTGACGCGGAAATCTTTCGGGCGTCCGAGCTTCGCGGCATCGTCGGAAAGCGAGTACTGGGTCTTCGCCATGCAGATCAGCAGGTTGTCGTACCCCAGATCATGGATCAGCGCCAAATCCTTCTCGGCCTGAGGCGTGTAGTCCACCCCGTCCGCGCCGTAAATTTCACGGGCGATGGCGGCGATTTTATCCTTCGGCTCCATCTCCGGGCTGTAAACATATTTCACGGAAGAGGGTTTTTCACAGGCCGCCACAACTTTTTCCGCCAGATCCATACCTCCCTTGCCGCCTTTTTCCCAAACTTCAGACAGGGAGAAACTGGCGCCCAGCTCCGCGCATTTCTTTTCCACAAGAGCCAGCTCGGCCTCGGTATCGAAGGGGAAGCGATTGATGGCGACCACCACGGGCAGCCCGAACTTCTGGACGTTCTCAATGTGCTTCTGGAGATTCGGAATCCCCGCTTCCAGAGCTTTCAGGTCCTCGCCGGTCAGCTCGGTCTTTTTTCTGCCGCCGTGCATCTTGAGGGCGCGCACGGTGGCCACCAGAACCACCGCCGAGGGCTTCAGTCCGGCCACGCGGCACTTGATGTCGAGGAATTTTTCCGCCCCCAGGTCCGCGCCGAACCCCGCCTCCGTCACCATGTAGTCTGCCAGTTTCAGCCCCAGTTTCGTGGCCTGAACGCTGTTGCAGCCGTGGGCGATGTTGGCGAAAGGTCCGCCGTGGATGAACGCGGGAACGCCTTCAAGGGTCTGGACGAGGTTCGGGTTGATCGCATCCTTCAGAAGTACGGCCATGGAGCCGGCCGCTCCAATATCCTGAACGGTGACGGGTTTACCCTCGTAAGTGTAGGCCAGAACGATTTTGGCGAGACGTTTTTTCAGGTCCATCAAATCCATGGCAAGGCACAAAATCGCCATGACCTCCGAGGCCACGGTGATGTCGAAGCCACTTTCCCTGGGCACGCCTTCCGTGCGGCCTCCGAGGCCGATGATCACTCTGCGCAGAGCCCGCTCGTTCAGGTCCATCACCCGCCGGAACACGATACGACGCGGGTCGATGTTCAGCTCGTTGCCCTGTTGAATGTGGTTGTCCAGCATCGCCGCGCAGAGGTTGTGGGCCGTGGTAATGGCGTGAAGGTCTCCCGTGAAATGCAGATTGATGTCCTCCATGGGTACGACCTGCGAATATCCGCCGCCCGCCGCGCCTCCCTTGACTCCAAAGCTGGGGCCAAGAGAGGGCTCCCGAAGGGCCACGCAGGACTTTTTACCGATCTGGAGCAGGCCCTGAGCCAACCCGACGCTGGTGGTTGTTTTTCCCTCTCCGGCAGGCGTCGGAGTGATGGCCGTCACAAGGATCAGCTTCCCATCCGGTTTGTTTTCCAGTTTCTTATAGACGCCGGGCTGAATCTTGGCCTTATATCTGCCGTACAGCTCCAGTTCGTCCTCGCCGACTCCCATTTTTTTTGCAATGTCGACGATCGGCTGCATTTTCGCGGCCTGCGCTATGGCGATGTCACTCGGTACTGTCATTGCTATCCACTCCAATTCCCATTTCAATTTTTTCGGCAAAACGTTCAGCGTTGCCCAATAAAGATTTCCGCCCCTTCAGGAAGTGCGGGGCACAAATTCCATAACATAATTAGTAGTATATCAGGGAAATTCGGGGTTCCGTCAAATTCCGTCACTCGACCCCGTCAACCGAGGCAATGCCGTTTTCGATCATCTCTTTCAGCCCCAGGGCCACGTCGGGAATTTTCAGGGCTTCAAGACCATCGACGGCCTCCTTCAGTTCTTCGGAATCCAAAAGGAAGGGTTCCGCCGCTCCCGATGCATAGCGAAAAATCCAGTAGATTTGCGGAGCGTCGATAAGAAGGGTCAGAAAGGTTCCCGCGAGGTCTCCGATGGGGGGAGTATCGATATTGCTCAGAGAAAAAGAGGCGAATACCGTCGTTCCCCGCCCCACAGCGGAGGTAAGGTGAAATTCCCCTCCGCAGAGTTCCGCGTTTTGTTTCAGGAAGGGCAGCCCCATCCCCACGCGTCGGGTGGTCCGGCTGGTACAAAAAGGATCCAGCACCGCCCGGGCGCGGGCTTCATCCATCCCGCATCCGTCGTCGGAAATGCAGAAATCCACAAATCCCGGGACGGCGGACCGGCGAACGGTGACGTCAATATGCTTCGCCCGGGCGGCGATGCTGTTCTGGGCGATGTCCAGAATATGGGCGGAAAGATCTTCCAGCACGGTATCGCTCCTCCGAGGCTCCCTATTTCTCCGGTCGGCGCCTGCCGGATTTTTTGACGTCCTTTTTAGCGGATGTATGGGGATAGCCGCCGGTTATCAGGGCATCGACAATCGTCCGATCGTCCAGGCCCCCGGGCAGCTGCCGGGAAATTTCCTCGTAGTCCGCCTTTCCCCCCAGAGCGTCCAGAATTTCCTCCATGTCCTCCCTCTCCTCCCCGAATCGATTCGAAAGAAGGCCAAAGAGGATGGTGGCGCAGGAAAACCAGTTGAGAAAATCCCGGGAAAGGGACAGTACATTTTCAAACAAAACGGCGAAGTGAAAGTCCTCGCTTTCCTCTTCCGATTCATCCACAGGGTCGGGAATGTAGCCCATCATATAGAAGGGGACGTTTGGCGACATGCGTACCGCTTCCCACAGCATTTTACAAAGGCTGTCGGGATTTTTCCCGTTCAGAAGCATAAACGACGCGATCACTCTGGCGTAGGCCCATCCCAGAGTTCGCTCCGAATCCTGCATCGCGGTCTCCAGAACCTTGGACCATTCTTCCCGTTCCAGAAGAATGCAATAATACAGATCCTTCACACTCTCCTGCTCCTCGCTGTCATAGCGTAAAAACTCCTCTACCCGCTCCATCGCCTCGTCGTCCCGTTCCATGAAAAACAGCAGGTAGGCCAGACGCTGCAACAGAGCGAGGTACACCTGCCCCGTTTCGTCCTCCAGAATGTCGTTTCCGGAAAGACCTTCCTCCTGAAGGTAACGCTCCGCCTCGGCCAGCGCCCTCTCCAGAACGGGAAGTTTCCCCTCTTCGTCTTCCATAAGGTCGGCTTTGAACAAAAGAGCTTCGGGATTGTCCGGGTCCAGCTCCAGAGCTCTGTCCACCAGCGCCGCCATCTCGCTTGCATCTTCTGATTCACAGGCTCTGTCCAGGAGTTCGTACACGTCTTCTTCTCTCATTTGTCCCAGCCTCCACCGCTGTTCCCGCCGGAGTTTCCTCCGTCGCTTCCGCTTCCGACATCGGTATTGCCGCCGCTGCCGCTCCCCCCGCCGGTGTCCCAGCCACTGCCGCCGCCGCTGCTTCCGCCGCCGGAATTGTCGCCGGTATCCCAGCCGCCGCTGCCTCCGCCGGTGGTCGAGCCGCTGTCTCCGCCGACATCCCACTGACCGCCGGACCCCGTTCCACCGCCGCTTCCTCCGATACCGGCAAAAGCACCCGCCGTGGTGGTGGAGCTCTCACCCCCGCCCTGCCCCATGGCGGTCAGAGAAGCGAAGGGGATGATTCCGCGCCAGACATAACCCCATTCCCTGGAAAGGTCGGCCAGATCTTCCGTGTCGGATCTGGTCCAGACGATATTTTTTTCCGCTTTTTCCGCAAGGGTTTTCACGATAAAGGAATGTCTGTTCTTCAGAGCGTCATAGGTGCTCTGCCCGCCGGCGGGAACGAGGCTGTACCAGTGGTCTCCCAGCCAGATCAGCAGCTCCGCGTCTCCCGTTTTCCAAGCCACGGGGACAAAAGCCAGAGGATCCCCAAGGACGCCAATGTTGTCAAAACCCAAACGAGTGACGGCGCGAAACTCCGGCGTATCCAGGACCCCGCGCCGCCATCCGGAGACAACGGCCCGGGCAAGTTCGGGGACGTCCATGGGGACCACGGACCCCACCGCCACGTCGAGAGGAACGATGCTCCCTCCCGGGCCCGGCCGGCCGTAAACCCAGTGATTCCGTGCGACCTGAGCCACCGGATAGCCATCGAAGGTGACGTACCATCCCATGGGAAGTCCCTCCGGCTGCCAGACCTGAAAATTCATGTCGTACAGTTTTTGATAGGCCGCGATCACCGGCTGGGCCGAAACGATTCCCGCCTGCGTCAGGAACGCGGCGATAACCGCCACGAAAACGACAGATCCCTTTTTAGTCTTGCCGCGCATCCGCTCCACTCCTCCGCTTTGCTCTGCTGAAATACAGCTTACGGGGTCATTATACTCCAGGGACCATTGCCGAAGATATCATCTTTTTCGGAGAAGAAAGGTTGCATAAAGGTATATAATAGTAGAGCGGGAGGTTCCCGCCAGTACGACATACTGCGACATACAACAATGCGGGGAGGTTGCATCGATGGCAATAGAAGCGATCAGGGAGTACATTTCCGCAGAACGATTTGCCGCGTACGGGGCCGCTGAAAATTTTCGCCCCCACGCCGTCGTTCCCGAGGAAGTGCGGGAAGAAGCTCTCGACAAGGTAGAAGAGGCCCAGACTGCCAACACGCAAACGACGTTTCAGATGATGGACCGTCACACGGAGATGGTGAAAAAATCTCAGGAGCTCGCCGAGGCGCGAAACAGAAAACTCGCCATCGAACGCCAGAACCAGAAGCACCGGGAAGAGCAGTCCGCGCTGATGGCTGAAATCGCCCTTCAAAACGCCGAACGTCAGGATCTTTTTGAGAACCTGCGACAGCGGGCGAACGCGTAAATCGGCGACGTTCGCGCTGGCTGCGGTCCCGATCCCAGGCGGGCCGCTTTCATGAGGATAACTCTGCTTTGCAGCGATCTTCGTTTTGAGAGCATCCAGAGGATTGTGCCATTTTTGGCGGACGAGCTCTCTCGAAAGGAAGATTTTGTTGTGGATTTGGCTCTTCTGCATGGAGAAGGGGAATTTTTGTCGCTGCACTCTTCGGCCGTCAGCGTGGTTTCGCTGGACAATCCCCTTCACGCCCTGAGGTCGGGCATTCCTCTTTTGCGCCTCGCTCATTATTTTCAAAAAGCAAAGCCGGACGTGGTTCTTTCCTTCGGGTACACTGCCAACTGTCTGGCAGCTATGGGAAAGCAGCTGTTTCATTTCTTTTTTCGCCTGATCGTTTCAGAACCCAACATGCTGGAGCTCCGCAAGGCGGAAAAATCAAAATTCCAGCGGTGGCGGCGGGCGATTCCGGCGCGATTCCTGTACAGAAACGCGGAACTTTGCGTATGCGCTTCCCGGGGCATCGCCAGGGGATTGATGGCCCTGAGGGTCGTCCCCCGGAGAAAAATCCGCGTCATTTACAATCCTGTGGATGGCCCCTGGGTGACGGCCCGGATAGCCGAGCCTGTGAAACATCCCTGGTTTCAGACTTCGGAGGAAAATAAGCCTCCGGTGATTTTCTGCGCCGGAGATCCTGTGCATTTGAAGGGGATGAACGTCCTGCTTCGGGCCTTTTCACTGCTGCGGGACGAAATGAATTTCCCTGCCCGCCTGATGATCGTCGCTGAAGAGGGAGAGGATCGCAAACGCCTGGAGACCCTGGCGGAGGTGATGAAGCTCAGAGACGACATCTGTTTTCTGGAGCGCGGAGCGACCTCCGCGTATATGGCGAAGGCCGCTCTGATGGTTCTCATGTCCAGCCACGAGAACTTTCCCAGCCTGTTGGCCGAAGCCCTGGCCTGCGGCGTCAATGTCATTTCGGCCGGCAACAGGCAGGGTCCCCGAGAAATTCTGGAGGACGGAAAATGGGGACGCCTCGTCCCGGAGAATAACGTCGACGCCCTGGCGGCAGCCCTCCGCGAGACCCTCGAATCTCCCATGGCTCCGGAAATTTTGAAGAAACGGGCGGCGGATTTCTCCATGAGGCGCTCCTTCGAGGAATACTGCAGGGCCATCCAATATGTCCTGAATCCCCACGATGAAAGGACCTCCTCATGGGCGTAGCGCGCCCTCAGCCGGGAGATCGGGTCCTCTGGATCCGCTTCAGCGCCTTTGGCGACGTCCTGCGAGCGGCGGCGGCGGCTCATCGTTTTACCCTCAAGTTCCCCGGGGTCCGGATCACTTTTCTGACCCGCCCGGAGTACGGGCCGCTTCTTCAAAATCAACCCTACATCGACAATCTGCTCTTCTGGAACGTGAAAAAACACCCTCTCGATTTTCCGAAAGTTCTCAGCCAAATCCGGAAGCTGAACTGCAGGTATCTCGTCAGTCTGCACCGGGGAAGCGCCGCGGCCTTCATTTCCCTCTTCAGCGGGATTCCTCTGCGGCTGGGCTACAACAGCGGGTTGCAGTTCGCCTACACGACCACCCACTGGGAATATCTGGACGCGCTGGGAGTGGACTTCACCTCCCGGGACGAACCCTCCATTTTTGCCGCGCCCGCGGATTTGCAGAGGGCTCGTTCTCTCCTGGCTCCCCTGCTTCCTCGCAGGCTGTTTGCCGTCATTGGCGCCAGCAAACCGCAAAAATTCTGGCCGATCCCGCACTGGATCGCGTTTTTGAAACCGCTGATCGACGAGGGCTGGGGAATTGTCCTGAACGGGCACGGTCCCGACGAAGCCCGGACGGCGGAAAAGATCGAGGAAGGTCTGGAGAAAAGCAGCCAGGTTCTGAATCTGGTGGGTCAGACGCCCTTTCCGCTGATGGCGGCCATCGCCAGAGAATGTACCGTCGCTGTGGGAAACGACACGGGGCCGCTGCACCTCGCCTCCCTGACGGGAACTCCCACTCTGGGCTTTTTTGGCGTTACGGACGCCTGGGAGATGAACTTCCGTATGCCCTGGTTTCGGGAAGTGCGGGTGACCTGTCCCAAAGCGGGCTGTCGGGATTACAGGTGCCCGCTGGACTGTCTGGCGGACATCGCTCCCGATCGGGCTCTGGCGGAGTTCCACCGGATGACGGAGGATCTGCACCGGCCCTGAGCCTGAGCCCTGCGGCAAATATCCCGACAGGACTGATATAACTGAAAAAAGTAAGGACAGTAAGGAAGGTAAGGATGAAAAAAACATGAACTCGAACGCGTATTCCCCTGAATTATTGGGGCTTGACGGGGCAAAAAAATATCGCTGGCTGGTGACGGGAGCGGCGGGATTCATCGGGTCCCATCTCGTGGAAGCCCTTTTGCAGGCCGACCAGGAGGTCGTCGGACTCGACAACTTCAGTACAGGATTCCGGCATAACATCGACGACGTTCTTCGCAGGGCCGAATCCGGTGGGAAAAAACGCTTTCACCTGCGGGAGGGCGACATTCGAGACCGTACCGACTGCGCCGGGTCCTGCGAGGGCGTGGACTTCGTTCTCCACCACGCGGCTCAGGGCTCCGTGCCTCAGTCCATCGCCGACCCCCTGAAGGCTCACGACAGCAACACCACAGGATTTGTCAACATGCTGCAGGCGGCGGCAGAAAACGGCGTACGCCGCTTCGTCTATGCCTCCTCCAGCGCGGTTTACGGAGATAACCCGTCCCTTCCCGCCAGGGAGGAACGAACCGGACGACCCCTTTCCCCCTACGCCGCCACCAAGATTGTCAACGAGATTTACGCGGACGTCTGGGGAAGGCTTTACGGGCTGGAGTGCATCGGGCTGCGCTATTTCAACGTCTTCGGCCCCCGACAGGACCCGAACGGTCCCTACGCCGCCGTGATTCCCCGATGGATCGACGCGCTGAAGCGCAACGAGCCCGTGACCATCTACGGCGACGGTCAGACCACCCGCGACTTCTGTCACGTGAAAAATGTCGTCCGGAGCAACGTTCTGGCGGCCCTCACAGAAAGACAGGACGCCGTGGGAAAGGTTTACAACATCGCCTGCGGAACCGTCACCACGCTGAACGAGCTTTTCGCCATCCTCAAAGGGGAGCTTGCCCTGCCGGAAAATCTGACCCCTCTCTATGAAGATTTTCGAAAGGGCGACATCAAACACTCTTCGGCTTCAATAGATCAGGCGAGAGAACTTCTGGGCTACGCGCCTCTCGTCTCCCTGAGGGAGGGGCTGAAGGAAATGATTCAGGAGCTGCCGGCGGAGGGGAAGCTGTCCGTGCGCACCCTCCCGTAGAGGGAGACGATGACGAAGTGCCATTCTCCCCGGGCGTTGGCCACGCGAATGGTCAGCGCGGGCGTCAGGGTGTTCCACCGGGGGAGGTAGAAACTTTCCGCCGTCGCGTTGCTGTTGTAGCGGCGAAAGCTGCATTTTCCCCGAGGGACGTACTTCACTTCCTCCCGGGGAGACTGGAAAACGACGCTGAGGGTCTCCCGGGATTCGTTGCCGGGACAGTCCAGGGTGAAAGCCCTCCCCGTCTGGTTGGAAATCGTGATGATCCCCATCAGCCACCGGGCCAGATGCTGCGCCTCCGCCTTCGTGTCGTCCCGCCGGAACAGTGAAACGGGAGCGAATCTCACCGCTCCCGCAAGCGTTCCAACAATGGTCAGCGTCACGAGGACTTCCACCAGGGTAAAGGCGGCGCTTCTCCGATTGTTTCTGTTCATTGGGGGAAGCGCATTCTCAGGAGTTAAGGGCGGCCTGGCGTCCGAGTTCGAAAACTTTCAGATTTGCCTCCAGATGCTTCGGCGGCGCCAGTTCCTTCAGGGCGGCAATGACGTTGTTTTCCTCAAAGCCCTCGACTTCCGCCCCGCTGGCCGCGCCCAAAATCAGAACGTTCAAAAACAGGAGTTTTCCCCCCATGTGCTCTCTCAGGATGTCGAAGCCGGGAAAGGCGCAGGTCCGAATCTCGTTGTCCGCAAGATATTTTTTCAGATGAGGGTTTTCAAGGGCCGAAAAGTCCTGGACGTTGACGATGAAGGTTCCTCCCTTCCTCAGAAAGGACAGGTTCCGGATTCCCTCGTTCTGGTCGAAGGCCATGACCACATCCGCGTGTCCCGACAGAATCAGGGGCCCGAAGAAGCTGCCCACCCTGAAATGACTGATCACCGATCCCCCCCGCTGGGCCATGCCGTGCACTTCGCTGCCAATCACGGGAAGTCCTTTGTCGATGGCAATTTTCCCCAGCACTCTGCTCGTGAAGAGGATGCCCTGTCCTCCCACCCCCGCGATGATGTACTGCATTCCCCGATTCATGACCGCGCCTCCTCCCGTTTAACAATGGCCCCGTGGGGACAGACGAATGCGCAGACGCCGCAGTCCACACAGGCCTTGACGTCAATCGAGGTCTTTTTCGTCCCCGCATCGAAGGACAGCCCCGGGCAGCCGAAATAGTCGATGCAGTAACGACATCCGATACACTTTTCCCGCAGGACGGTCATCGGTACGATATCCTGGGGTTCCCGCAGCAGTTCGCAGGGATGCCTGAAGATGACCACGGCCGGAGTCTGATGAGATTCCGCGTGTTCCCACGCGCGTTTCACGGCGTCTGTTCCGGCCGAGACAGCGTAAGCGTCCACGGTTTCCACAAAGGTCACGCCGCAGCCCCGAATCAGAGCCTCCATGGGAACCGCGACTCCCGCTTCATTTTCGCGCAGTTTCCCTCCAAGGCCGGGGTGACTCTGGCCCCCCGTCATGGCGGTGATTCTGTTGTCCAAAATGCACAGAACAAAGGCGTGTCGGTTGTAGACGGCGGAGATCAGACCGGGAACCCCCATGTGGAAGAAGGTCGAGTCTCCGATGGTGGCCGCGACGGGGCGCTTCTGTCCCGTCGCTTTGTGAGCCAGAAACAGCCCCGAGGACAGAGACACGGAAGCTCCCATGCACAGGGTGGCGTCGACTCCCTTTTGAGAAAATCCCAGGGAGTAACATCCGATGTCGGAGGGATTGATCGCGCCGGGGATCGCCTGTCTGAGGGCAAAGAAGCTGGCCCGGTGAGGACAGCCCGCGCAGAGGCGAGGCGGACGCGGCGTCACCCGCAGGTCGTCCAGAGCGCTTTGCAGCTCGGACAGGTCGCGCTTTTGGGGCGTCTCCCCAAGAACCTCCAGAACGATTTTCTCCAGCGTCTCGGGAAGCAGTTCTCCCGCCGAGGGCACCGTGCCGTCATGACGGCCCCGGACTTTGCCGCGGTCGAAAATCTGCGATTCGATGACGGCGGAGGTCTCCTCCAGAATCAGGACCTGCTCGTGCCGGGCGATAAAATCCCTCACGAGCGCATCGGGCAGAGGATAAGGCGTCCCGATCTTCAAAATGGAAACGTCGTCCCGTCCCCAATCCTGCAGAAGATCGCGAAGCATGGTGAAATTGACCCCTCCGGAGATAATCCCCAGTTTCGCCTTCCCCGCGGCGGGATATTCGCGGTTGTATTTACCCCACTCCGTCTCGAATTCTCCGCGGATTTTCGCGATTCTGGCGTTGTGCATCGGGTGCGAGGTCCGCACTATGGCGGGCAGGCTCATCCAGCGGGAAGGATTGCGCTCGAACTTTACCTCGGACCCCGACGCAAAGGACTCCACCGGCTCCAGGGCCTGCCGGCAGTGAGAAACACGGGTGGTAGGACGCAGCATGACGAGTATCCCGTGTTTTTCCGAGAGCGCGTAGGCGTCCGCCACCATGGCCGCAGCCTCTTTGGCATCAGACGGGTCGAGACAGGGAATCTGAGCGAACATGGCGAAAAACCGGCTGTCCTGCTCGTTCTGAGAGCTGTGAGGGCCCGGGTCGTCCGCGGAGATCAGCAGCATGCCCCCCTTCAGCTCGTAGAGAGCCGCGGTCATGAAGGCATCGGCAGCGACGTTCAGGCCCACCTGCTTCATGAGCGTACAGGTTCGAGCCCCGGCGAAAGCGGCTCCCACCGCCATTTCAAAAGCGATTTTTTCGTTGCCTCCCCACTCCGTCAGCACCGGAGCGCCAATCCGATCCGCACATCCGGCAATGGAGGGAAGAATTTCCGAGGACGGCGTCCCCGGATAAGCCGTCGCAACCTGACATCCGGCGGCAACAACGGCTTCCCCTATAGCTTCGTTGCCCAGCAGCATCTTTTTTCCGCCCATGTCGATACGCACCCCCTCTAAAAGATTTGCTTCCATCGAAACTTACGAAACTTACTTCCTTCTCGCCATCCTTCCTTTTTATCCTTCCCTTTTATCCTTTCTTTGTATTTTCACTCATACTATACCTTTCGTAAATAAAAAGCACCGCGAAAACAACGATATCGACCTGACATCCCTCTATGCCGCAGCATAGCAGATGAGCTCTCCGGCAAAACTCCTGAGCTGACGGAAAGCAGACGCAAATGTTCGCGGGCGCTGTGGTTCGCATGATATAATTTAGGAAATTTATAGAATTTAACAATGGCAAAAGGGGGTTATGTCATGTCTTTTCCGCGCCTGACATCCAACGGGGAGGCCGGTCGCGCACGCCGCGCGCCGCACGGCCCTAAACTTTACCTTTTTATCTGCCTGGCTTTCCTGCTGCTGGGCGCGCCGTTTTGGGCGGAGGCGGCGGATGGAGATCCGCCGCTGCTGACGGCGGAGGATGTAGTGATTCCTCTGCGCGATGGCTACGTGGGGGAGAAATACGGCGTTGGTTTGGCATATGAAAATGAAGCTTTTATGGCCAGCGGCGACCTTCCCCCCGGGCTCAGGCTGACGCCTAAACCGGCTGGTATTGTAGGAACGCCCACGCAAGCCGGCACGTGGCAGTTTAAATACTCTTTCAGTCGTTATTCCACTGGAAATATAGAAACTTTTACTATGTCTATCACCGTCAAATATCCCGTCCCGAAGGTCGTCACGCCCACCCTGAGGGACGGCACGGTGGGGACCGCCTACAAGGTCGGCCTTTTCGTGACGGGCAGCCCCACCTCCATCACGGCGGACGGCCTGCCGCCGGGCCTGAGCCTGTCGGGCTCGACCATCGCCGGCACGCCCACCCAGGCCGGGACCTACACCGTCTCCGTGACGGCCGCGAACGAGGGCGAAACCAGCGAGGTCAAAATCATCAGCCTCAAAATCAACCCGAAAGACGCCGGCTCGGTGGCCGTCGCTGTGTCCGATGCCCCGACCTACACCGGCGCGGCCCTCACCCCCGCCCCCACCGTCATGGACGGCTCGACGGCCCTCGTCGTGAACACGGACTACACCCTGTCCTATTTCAACAACGTCAACGCCGGCACGGCCTCGGTCCTGGTGAAGTTCATCGGCAACTACGGCGGCGACAACATATCCGCGGACTTCACCATCAAACGCAAAAACCTCTCCACGACGGCCCGCATCGACGATATTCCACCCCAGACCTACACCGGCTCGGCCATCACCCCCAGCCTGTCGGTGGTGGACGGAACCGCCGCGGACGGCCCAAAGACCCTCGTTTCCGGCACGGACTACATCGTGGGCTACGACCACAACACCGAGGCCGGCACGGCCAAAGCGACGGTGACGTTTGCGGGCAACTACGACGGCTCGGCCACCAAAACCTTCACCATCAACCCCATCCCCGACGACGGCCTGATCATCGCGGCCATCTCCGACCAGACCTACACCGGCGCGGCCATCGTCCCGGACCTCGCCGTCTCCGACGCGGCTGGCAGACAGTTCGCGCCCTCGGAGTACGACGCGAGCTTCAGCGGCAACGTCAACGCGGGCACGGCCGCCGTCTCCGTCACGCTCAAAGGCGGCGACTACAGCGGCACGGCGATGGGGAGCTTCGTCATTCTCCCCAAAGACATTTCCACCGCCACCATTGAGACGATCCCCGACCAGACTTACACCGGGTCCCCGCTCATCCCGGCCCTGTCGGTGAAGGACGGAACCGCCGCGGGCGGCCCGAAGACCCTGGTCCAGGGCACGGACTACACGACGGCCTATTCCAACAACACCGCCCCCGGCCTGGCCACGGTGACCCTGACGGGGATCAACAACTACAGGGGCGCGAACTCCGGGACCTTCTCCATCACAAAGGTCCTCAACACAGACACACGGCTGACCTCCGTGGCGGACGTCCTCCTGACGGTCGCCGGAGGAACAGCCGACAGCCCCGGCCGGGCCTCCGTATCCGTCCCCAGCTCCAAGCCCTCGATAACCACCTCGGACATCGTCTGCGCGTTCGACGCCTCGTTCCACATCTACAGCGACCCGGGCTTCTCCCAGAACCGGGACACGGCGGTGACCCTGCCGTCGGGCGGATCCGCTCACGTGTACGTGAAGGTGACGGCGGAGGACGGGGTCACCACGTCTTATTACGACGTGACGGTGAGCCGCCCCGGCAGTGACGCGGGCCTGACCTCAGTGGCGGGCATAGGCGTGTCCACCGCGGGGTCCGGCGCGTCCATCTCCAGCCCCCAGACCGCCGCCGTCATCGTGGACAGGGGCAAGAGCTCTCTGGCGGCTACCGAGGTGATCTGCTCGGCGGGCGCGAGCGTGACGGTCTACACGGACAAAAATTTTGCCGCCCCCGTTCAGTCCATCGCCCTGAACCCGGGGGACTACACCCACGTTTACGTGAAAGCGACGGCCCAGGACAGGAGTCTGACGCTCTATTACGACGTGATCGTGAACCGTCCCAACAACGACGCGGGCCTCGTCTCCATGGCGGGTCACAACCTGACGCCGGGGGGCGGGACCGGAATCTACGGGACGCCGAAGACCGCTGCCATAACCGTTGCCAGCGGGCAGGGAACCATCACCCTCGCGGACGTCGTCGGAGCCCCGGACGCGGTGGTCCACATCTACTCCGACAGCGCCTTCAGCCAGAATCAGGACCAGCCCGTCGCTCTGACTCCCGGCGGCGCGACCCACGCCTACGTGAAGGTCACGTCGGAGGACGGGAGCTCGACGCTGTACTACGACGTGACGGTGAACCGGGACAGAATCCTCAGCTCCAGCGCGGATCTGACCTCCGTGGCCGGAACCCCCGTGACGCCGGGAAACCAGGCGGGAACAGTCAATGACCCGAAGATCGTCAGCCTGACCACGCGGGAGGAGAAGTCGAGCCTGACTCTGGTGGACATCGGCAGCTCCTCGGGCGCGTCGGTGCACATCTACAGCGACGGCGGGTTTTCTCAGAACCAGGATTCTCCGGTGAGCCTGACACCGGGCGTGGACTCCCACGTGTACGTGAAAATCACGTCGGAGGACGGAAGCACCAGCCGGTATTACAACGTGGTGGTGAAGCGGCCCCGACACCTCAGCTCCGACGCGAGCCTGACCTCCATCGCCGGCCAGCCCGTTCCGGCAGGAGCGGGAGCGGGCACGCCGGATTCTCCCATAGCCGTAACCATCGGGACGGGGAGCGGTCAGTCGTCCATCGGTCTGCCGGACATCGCGGGAGCGCCTTCCGCCAGCGTCCACATCTACAGCGACAGCGGATTCTCCCAAAACGAGGACCTGCCGGTGAACGTGACGGAGGGCGGAACCGCCCACATCTACATCAGGGTGACGGCGGAGGACGGGACGACGAAGTACTACGACGTGACGGACAATCGGGCGAAAGAACCCAGCCCCAGCGCGGAACTGACGGCGGTGGCGGGAGTGTCCGTGACGCCGGGGACCGAGGCGGGGACCAGCGATGCGCCCCTGACGGCCTCCGCGGTGGTTCCAACGGGGCAGGCGTCCATTGCCCTTTCGGATCTGCTGTTCTCCTCCGGTGCCACGGCGCACATCTACTCGGACGTGAGCTTCCTTCACGACCAGGACGCGCCCCTGCCGCTCCCAGCGAATGGAAGCAGCGTACACCTGTTCGTGACGGTCATCGCGGAGGACGGGACGACGGCCCTGCACTACGACGTGACCGTGGCGCGAATAAAAGTGGCCAGCTCCGACGCGAATTTGATCTCCGTGGCGGGCAATGGCCCATTCGGGACGACGGTGGGCGGGGATTCCCCGTCGAACCCCGTCGTCATCGCCGTGGACACGGCCAGCGGGAAGTCGTCGATAACGACCTCGGACGTGGTGGCAGCGACGGGCGCGACGGTCCACATCTACCCGTCCAATGACTACACCAACAACGAGGACGGGGCTGTGAACGTACCGGACGGAGGAACCGCCCACCTGTACGTGAAGGTGACGGCGGAGGACAACGTGACGTCGAAATACTACGACGTGATGGTGAACCGGGCGAAGACGCTCAGCGCCGACGCGGGGCTGACCACCATCGCGGGGCAGCCCGTGACCGACTCCGGAGGCGCGGGCACGGTTGGAGCGCCCGACGCGGAGACGGTAACCGTGCCCAGCGGACAGAGAACCCTCGGGCCGTCGGACGTGGGAAGCGCGTCCGGGTCCGTGGCGCACATTTACAGCGACGGGAGCTTTTCTCAGAATCAGGACGCGCCCGTGACCCTGAACCCCGGCGAAAACCACGTGCACATTGAGGTCACGGCGGAGGACGGGAGCACAAAGTATTACGACGTGCAGGTGAACCGGGAGAACCCGCCCGCGCCCGAGCCGGTTCCTGTTCCGGCCCCCGTTCCGGAGCCCACGCCTCTGCCTGAGCCTGAACCGTCCGACCCGACGCTGTCCTCCACGAACATCACCTACGGCGGAGTGTCCATCGACGGCGGGCTTCACTGGCAGAACCTTGAGCGCCAGACCGACGGGACCTGGCTGGTGGTGGTGCCCTGGGACACGGATTTGACGAGACTGGCCCTGACCTTCAGGCTGCCCAACCCGGAGACGCGGATCGTTCCGACCAACGGCACGCCCAGGAACTTCTCGGACGGGAAGGCGGTGGCCTACACCGTCATCTCGGCGGACGGTTCCAACACGGCGACCTATCGGGTGCGGGCCGTCCGGCGTCCCTTCGAGGTGCTGGAGGACGTTCTGGTGGAGCCCACCGGAGCTCAGTGGAAGCTGACGGCGGAGTGGACCGGAGACGGTCTGTTCTTCGTGATTCAGGCCCCCATCGCCGCCTCGGAGACCTCCGTCACGTTGTCTCACCAGCCTTTGCGAACCTACGTGGCCCTGGACAACTGGTATTACTCAATGGTGACGCTGGGGCTGCTGGACTTTGACAGAAACGCCCTGAGCCCGTACCGGAGCGCCGGCGGAAATGAAAAGCCATACGCCATGCAGATCGCGGGCATCGCGGAGGATCTGGAGGCCCTGGAGGGGCTGGTCGTGGACGGAGTGGAGTGGAGCTTCGCGGACGAGCCCGGCGAGGCCCACGCTCAGGCGCTGTACGTGACCTTCGCCGACATCGGCGACAAGACGTTTCTGACGACCGACGAGGACGGCACAGATCGCCGTCACCGGGGCGGAGGATGCGCGACGAGCGGCTTCGGGCTCCTTCTTCTGACGCTGCTCCTGCTTCCGATGGCGGCAAGGAAGAAGAAATAATGAAATAACAAAATAACGAAAACCTGACCGGGCGGCCTTCGGGCCGCCCGATGATTGTGAGGGCACTTTGTGGATCTTTATGCTGTCAAATAAAGTATAATAGCAGTCAATGAAAGCGGAGGGAGGAATTCGTATGCCGGTTTTAACGGTCAGGAATGTGCCTGATGAAGTTCACCGGGCCTTGCGCATGAGAGCTGCCGTCAATGGCCGGAGTATGGAGGCCGAGGCGCGGGAAATTTTGAAAAACAGCCTGAAGTCGGAACAGCGCGTAAAAATGGGAGACGCCCTTGCGGAACTCGGCAGCCGGTTGGGACTTTCAAGAGAGGATTGCATGATTCCTGAACAAGCCCGAAGCAAAATGCCCGCCGAGCCGATGACGTTTGAATGATTCTCCTTGATACCAACGTCGTCTCCGAGGCGATGAAGCCGGAACCGAATCCGGCAGTTCTGAAATGGCTGAACGAACAGCCCGCCGAAACCCTTTATTTATCCAGCGTGTCGCTTGCCGAAATGTTTTTTGGTATAGGAGCGCTGCCGGAAGGACGAAAAAAGAGGCTCCTTTCTGAAATGCTCGACGGTGTTCTTAAATTGTTCGATGGTCGAGTGCTGGCGTTCGACGTAGAGGCCGCACGTCATTACTCGAAGCTGGCGGTAAGGGCCAGAATCAAAGGCAGGGGTTTTCCAACGCCGGATGGATATATCGCCGCTATGGCAGCCGCGAAAGGTTTCATTGTGGCGACGCGCGACACAGGCCCTTTTGAGGCCGCGGGAGTTGCTGTCGTCAATCCCTGGACTGGAAAGAATTTTTAACCTTATATCGCAGGGGCGGACCTGAGTGTCCGCCCTTCTGATCAGCGCAATATACCGAATGGAGGAAAAACCCTGTTCAAAGCGGCGGCGCAATACGTTTCGCAAGCTCGCGGTCCGTTTCCGTCAGGGGTCCCGACCTGTGGAAATCACCAGGCGCGCGGGGTAAAGCCCTCGGGGACGTCGATCTCCACCGTGTCGCCGGTCTGGACGATGACGTAAAAGCCCGCTTTCAGCGCGGCGGATTTCACGCCAGGGGGCATGATCGCGCCGGCGAGAGCGCCGTAAATCTTCCTCCTGTCTCCCACGTTGTCTTTGTACTTCCGGAGAACATTCAGCCGCTGTTTGTGCGCTTTGACGTCGCTTCCCGCCGGCCTGGACTTAACCTCCACGGCGACGACGCTCTCTCCGTTTTCCAGAAGGATGTCGATCTCAGCGGCGAACTGCCCCTTTTCGTCCTTGATCTCGAAAGATTTCGCGGAGCCGTTGAAGTGGTATCCCAGCGCGTTGAACTTCTCCTCGATGTTGGGCGCGACCAGGTGCTCGGCCAGCTCGCCGAAACGATTGCCCAGGTCGCCGATTTGCCTGTCCGTCTGTTTCATGCGACGGTCGGTCTCCTTCATCCTTCGGTCAAATTCTTCACGGGATTCCCGCATACTCCGATCAAATTCTTCGCGGGATTTCCGCATCTCCTGCTCAAGTTCCTCATTCCGCTTTTTCTGTTCTTCCGAGTTTTCCCGCACTATCCGGGCCGTTTCCTGCAACATACGATCCGTTTCCTGGGACATCGCCCACACTTGCTCGAAGGTCAGGCCCATCTGCGGTTCTCTCGGTTGTGTCGTCGCTTCCATGCCGATCACTCTCCCTTTGTGACAAAGTATAACATGGCC